>NZ_JACAPT010000001.1:301274-414440 GCF_013385565.1 Pseudomonas sp. E6002
GTGCCCGCTTTTGATTTGGCTGTTGCTTTTGCTCTTCAACACTCAAGACCCCATACAAGCCCTCATCCAAATAACGGATATACACCCTTAAACCAAAACCTGGCCCAACTCTTGCTCTACCTCCTGTTACCGCACCCTCGACCCCTGTGCGGCGGAGACTCTTGACTATGGCAATCACCCCGAATTCGCTCCTTCAGGCAGCCCTTGCGGCCAAGCCTCAAGCGCCCGCTGCCAATCCACCGGCAGTGGCTGCGAACCCGCGGGACAAGGCCCCGGGCTTCGCTCAGGTGTTCGCCAACCAGGCCCCTGCGCCGGCGGCAAAACCTGCCGACACCCCCATCAAATCCACCCGCGACAAGCCTGCGGACAACAGCCCCAA
Source organism: Pseudomonas sp. E6002 (assembly GCF_013385565.1). Classification (NCBI taxonomy): domain Bacteria; kingdom Pseudomonadati; phylum Pseudomonadota; class Gammaproteobacteria; order Pseudomonadales; family Pseudomonadaceae; genus Pseudomonas; species Pseudomonas sp. E6002. The sequence continues at coordinate 301,654 of NZ_JACAPT010000001.1, forward strand.
GCCCGTCGCCAACAACGACAAGCCTGCCGCCGGTACGCCATCGGTTGCCGATAACGGCAAGACTTTGCCTGCCAACCCGCCGGCCAAGGCGGACACCCCGGACACCACCGCCAAGTCAGACGACGATGCCCCGGCAGACGATCCGTCCCTGGCCCAGCAACCTCCGGTCGACCCCGCCGTAGACCCGGCGCTGATAGCCGCGGTAGTCCCTGTCCCCGTCCCCGCTACGCCGGCGCCCGTCGAGACCCCGACGCCGGCCACCGCGAAGGATGACAAGAACCAGCCAGTCGTGGCGCCACCGATGGCCGCGACCGACGACGCCAAGCCCGCCTTCGACCCCGAGGCCGATCCGCTGGATGCAATGCCCGCCGTGCGCCTGGCCATGGAACAGGGCGGACACGTGTCCGCCAGCAGCCAGGCCCCGGCAAAAACCGCCCCGGCCCCGACCCAGGATCAGCCGACCGCCGCGCAAAACTTCGTCACAGGCCTGGCCAATATGGTCGACCAGCAAGCGTCCAAGGACAGCACCGACCAGGGCGGCGACAAAGCCTTTGCCGGTCTGATCGACGGCGGCCTCAAGGATTTGAAGGACGCCAGCAGCGACACCCGTGTCGATGACTTCGCCAACCGCCTCGCCGCGCTGACCCAGGCTGCCACGCCGAAAACTGCGAATGCCCTGCCGCCGGTGGCCAACGCGCCATTGGCCATGCACCAGAGTGGCTGGACCGATGAGGTGGTGAACCGGGTCATGTACCTGTCCAGCGCCAACCTCAAGTCGGCAGAGATCCAGTTGCAGCCCGCTGAACTGGGTCGCCTGGACATCAGCGTGAAGATGTCCGCCGACCAGCAGGCGCAAGTCACCTTCATGAGCGGCCATGCGGTGGTGCGTGAAGCCCTGGAAAGCCAGTCGGGCCGCCTGCGGGAGATGTTTGCCCAGCAGGGCATGGGCCAGGTCGACGTCAACGTGTCGGACCAGTCACGTGGCTGGCAGGGGCAGCAGGGCCAGGACCAGCAACAGCAGAACCAGGCTCGCGGCGTCAGCGGCAGTGGCGGGCGGGGTGATGGAGTTGATGGCGGCGGTATCGGTGAGGTGGCTGAAGTGGCCGCGCCGGTGGTGCAGTCGGTGATTGGCTCCAGTGCCGTGGACTACTACGCCTGATCCGAGGCCTGGCGATGATCAAAATGTGGGAGCGGGCTTGCTCGCGAATACGGAGTGTCAGTCACCGTTACAGGTGCTGATCCACCGCTTTCGCGAGCAAGCCCGCTCCCACATTGGTTTTGCAGTGTCGGCGAAACCGTGACCGAACTGACAACTCTGGCATAACACTTGCTCTTGCCTTTCCCCAGAACTATGAATCCCAGAATAGTGACGGATTATTGGCATGGCGAAGAGCGACGACGCAGCAAAAGCACCCGCAGGCAAGGGCAAGCTCAAGCTTATCCTGCTGATTGTCCTGGCCTTGTTGCTGGCGATCGGCTTGTCCGTGGGGGCTACCTGGTACTTTATGCACAGTGCCCAGAGCAAACCGGCCGCCACGGCCGAGGTCAACCCCAACGTCAAGCAACCGGCAATCTTCGAGCCGATGCTGCCGGCGTTTGTCGCCAACTTCAATCAGAACGGCCGTCAACGCTACCTGCAGGTGAGCATTACCCTGCTGGCGCGTAACCAGGCAGACCTGGATGCCCTCAAGGTGCACATGCCAGTGATCCGCAACAACCTGGTGATGCTGTTTTCCGCCCAACCCTTCGACACCCTCGCCACCCCGGTGGGCCAGGAAATGCTGCGCCAGAAGGTCACTGCCAGCGTGCAGGAAGTGGCCCAGAAGGAAGTCGGCAAACCGGTGATCGAGCAGGTGCTCTTCACTAATTTCGTATTGCAGTAGGATCACGACATGGCCGTGCAGGACCTGCTGTCCCAGGATGAAATCGATGCGCTGCTCCATGGCGTCGACGATGGTCTGGTACAGACCGAAATGGCTGCCGAGCCCGGCAGCGTCAAAAGCTACGACCTGACCAGCCAGGATCGCATCGTCCGTGGACGCATGCCGACCCTGGAAATGATCAACGAGCGTTTTGCCCGTTACACCCGTATCAGCATGTTCAACATGCTGCGCCGCTCGGCGGACGTGGCGGTGGGCGGCGTGCAGGTGATGAAGTTCGGTGAGTACGTGCACTCGCTGTACGTGCCCACCAGCCTCAACCTGGTGAAGATCAAGCCGCTGCGCGGCACCGCGCTGTTCATCCTCGACGCCAAGCTGGTGTTCAAGCTGGTGGACAACTTCTTCGGCGGCGACGGCCGTCACGCCAAGATTGAAGGCCGTGAATTCACCCCGACCGAGTTGCGGGTGGTGCGCATGGTGCTGGAGCAGGCCTTCATCGACTTGAAGGAAGCCTGGCAGGCGATCATGGAAGTCAATTTCGAGTACATCAACTCGGAAGTGAACCCGGCCATGGCCAACATCGTCGGCCCCAGCGAAGCCATTGTGGTCTCCACCTTCCACATCGAACTCGATGGCGGCGGCGGCGACCTGCACGTGACCATGCCGTACTCGATGATCGAGCCGGTGCGCGAGATGCTCGATGCCGGTTTCCAGTCCGACCTCGACGACCAGGACGAACGCTGGGTGAAAGCCCTGCGCGAAGACCTGCTGGACGTCGACGTACCCCTGAGCGCCACCGTGGCCCGTCGCCAGCTGCGTTTGCGGGATATTTTGCACATGCAGCCGGGGGATGTGATTCCCGTCGACCTGCCGGAAGAACTGATCATGCGCGCCAACGGCGTGCCGTCGTTCAAGGTCAAGCTCGGTTCTCACAAAGGCAACCTGGCGTTGCAAGTGATCGAACCGATCAACCGTCGCTGATCCACCTTAATTTCTGCTCCGCCGAGGACATGTAATGGCTACCGAACACGAAAACACTTCCGCCGAAGACCAGGCCCTGGCTGACGAGTGGGCGGCTGCCCTGGAAGAAACCGGCGATGTCGGCCAGGACGATATCGATGCACTGCTGGCGGCCGATGCGGCCACTGCACCGGTCGGCAACCGCCTTCCCATGGAAGAGTTCGGCAGCGTGCCGAAGAACAATGACCCGGTGACCCTCGACGGTCCGAACCTGGACGTGATCCTCGACATTCCCGTGTCGATCTCCATGGAAGTCGGCAGCACCGAAATCAACATCCGCAACCTGCTGCAGCTCAACCAGGGGTCGGTGATCGAGCTGGACCGCCTGGCCGGCGAGCCGCTGGACGTGCTGGTCAACGGCACGCTGATCGCCCATGGCGAAGTGGTGGTGGTCAACGAGAAGTTCGGCATCCGCCTGACCGACGTGATCAGCCCGAGCGAACGCATCAAGAAGTTGCGTTGATATGAAGCGCTCATTGGTAGGACTGTTATCGACGCTGCCCTTGAGCGTAATGGCAGCAGAACCGGTTGCCCAGGCGGCTGCGCCTGCGCTTGGCAGCGGTGTGGGCGGGCAACTCACCCAGTTGGTGCTGGGGTTGTTGCTGGTGGTGGGGCTGATCTTCGTGCTCGCCTGGGTGTTGCGCCGCGTGCAGCGCATCGGCCCGGGCAATGCCCAGGTCATCGAGCTGGTGGGTTCACGCGCCCTTGGCCCGCGGGACAGGCTGGTGCTGGTGCAGGTCGGCGACGAGCAGATCCTGCTGGGCATCACCCCCGGTCGCATCACCCCGTTGCACGTGCTCAAGTCGCCTGTGGAAGTGGCCCAGACCCAAGCGGCCACGCCGGAATTCGCCCAGCGCCTCATGGAGTTGCTGGGCAAGGATCAGAAGGATAAGAAGTAATGCGCGTTTTATTGACGCTCATGCTGTTGCTGGCAGCGCCGCTGGCGTACGCAGCAGACCCGTTGTCGATCCCGGCGATCACCCTGGGCACTAACGCGGCGGGCGCGCAGGAGTATTCGGTCAGCCTGCAGATCCTGCTGATCATGACCGCGCTGAGCTTCATCCCCGCGTTCGTGATGCTGATGACCAGCTTCACCCGCATCATCATCGTGTTCTCGATCCTGCGTCAGGCCCTCGGCCTGCAACAGACGCCGTCGAACCAGATCCTCACCGGCATGGCGCTGTTCCTGACGCTGTTCATCATGGCGCCGGTGTTCGACAAGGTGAACCAGCAAGCCCTGCAACCGTACCTGGCGGAGAAAATGACCGCCCAGGATGCGATCGACAAGGCCCAGGGCCCGATCAAGGATTTCATGCTGTCGCAGACGCGCTCCAGCGACCTCGAGTTGTTTGTGCGGTTGTCCAAGCGTACCGACATCGCCAGCCCCGACATGGCACCGCTGACCATCCTGGTGCCGGCGTTCGTGACCTCGGAGTTGAAGACCGCGTTCCAGATCGGCTTCATGATCTTCATTCCGTTCCTGATCATCGACCTCGTCGTGGCGAGTGTGCTGATGGCCATGGGTATGATGATGCTGTCGCCGCTGATCATTTCGCTGCCGTTCAAGATCATGCTGTTTGTGTTGGTGGACGGGTGGGCGCTGATAATCGGCACCCTGGCCGGCAGTTTCGGTGGGGTGTAGGCCATGACGCCAGAAGTAGCAGTCGACCTGTTTCGTGAAGCCCTGTGGCTGACCACCATGATGGTCGCGGTGCTGGTGGTGCCGAGCCTGTTGGTGGGCCTGTTGGTGGCGATGTTCCAGGCCGCGACCCAGATCAACGAACAGACCCTGAGCTTTTTGCCGCGCCTGCTGGTGATGCTGATCACCCTGATCGTCGCCGGCCCGTGGTTGGTGCAAACCTTCATGGAATACATCCTGCAGTTGTACGGCAGTATTCCGCAGTTGATCGGCTGACCCCGTGAATTCGATGCTGGCGTTGACCGACACCCAGATCAGCACCTGGGTGGCCTCGTTTATCCTGCCGTTGTTCCGGGTCACGGCCGTGCTGATGACCATGCCGGTGTTCGGCACCACCCTGGTACCACGGCGCATCCGCCTGTATTTCGCGGTGGCGATCACCGTGGTCATCGTGCCGGGCTTGCCGCCGATGCCACCGGTGAATGCCCTGGACCTCAGTGCAATGATGCTGATCGCCGAGCAAATCATCATCGGCGCCTTGCTGGGCTTCTCCCTGACGCTGTTCTTCCAGGCCTTCGTGATCGCCGGGCAGATCATCTCGATCCAGATGGGCATGGGCTTCGCGTCCATGGTCGACCCTACCAACGGCGTGTCGGTGGCGGTGATCGGGCAATTCCTGACGATGCTGGTGACCTTGCTGTTCCTGGCCATGAACGGCCACCTGGTGGTGTTCGAGGTGATGACCGAAAGCTTCACCACCTTGCCGGTGGGCAGCGGGTTGGTGGTCAATCATTTCTGGGAGCTGGTGGGGCGCTTGAGCTGGGTGCTCGGTGCATCCCTGCTGCTGGTATTGCCGGCGATCACTGCGCTGCTGGTGGTCAACATCGCCTTTGGCGTGATGACCCGGGCGGCGCCGCAGTTGAACATCTTCTCCATCGGTTTCCCGTTGACCCTGGTGCTGGGCATGGGGATTTTCTGGGTCGGCATGGCTGACATTCTCAATCAGTATCAACCGCTGGCGACCGACGCCTTGCAGTTTTTACGTGACTTGGCGCGGGCGCGGTAAGCCATGGCCGAGAGCGAGAGTGGCCAGGACAAGACAGAAGACCCCACGGAGAAACGTAAAAAGGACTCCCGGGAAAAGGGCGAGATTGCCCGCTCCAAAGAGCTCAACACCCTGGCGATCATGCTCGCCGGTTCCGGCGGCCTGCTGATCTACGGCGGTGGCCTGGCCCTGGACCTGATGGAGTTGATGCGCCTGAATTTCTCCCTGCCCCGCGACGTGCTGCTGAGCCCGGGCGCCATGGGCTTGTACCTGCTGCACTCGGGCAAGATTGCGATCCTCGCGGTGCAGCCGATCCTCATCACCTTGTTGCTGGCGGCCCTGATCGGCCCGATTTCCCTCGGCGGCTGGCTGTTTGCCGCCGGCAGCCTGGCGCCCAAATTCAGCCGGATGAACCCGGCGGCCGGGCTCAAGCGGATGTTTTCCACCAAGGCCCTGGTGGAACTGCTCAAGGCCTTGGCCAAGTTCATCCTGATCCTGTTTGTGGCGTTGACGGTGTTGTCGTCCGACATCGACGACCTGCTGCGCATCGCCCATGAGCCGATCGAGCTGGCGATCATCCACAGTGTGCAAGTGGTGGGCTGGAGCTCGCTGTGGATGGCTTGCGGGTTGATCATCATTGCTGCGGTGGATGCGCCGATCCAGCTGTGGGAAAGCCACAAGAAACTGCTGATGACCAAGCAGGAAGTGCGCGACGAGCACAAGGACCAGGAAGGCCGGCCCGAGGTCAAGCAGCGGATTCGCCAGCTGCAGCGCGAGATGTCCCAGCGCAAGATGATGGCCTCGGTGCCCGATGCCGATGTGGTCATCACCAACCCGACCCACTACGCCGTGGCGCTCAAGTACGACCCGGAGAAGGGTGGGGCGCCGATGTTGCTGGCCAAGGGCAGTGATTTCACGGCGTTGAAAATCCGCGAGATTGCGGTCGCCAATGACATCCTGCTGCTGGAATCGCCGGAGTTGGCGCGGTCGATCTTCTACTCCACCGACCTGGACCAGGAGATCCCGGCCGGGTTGTATCTGGCGGTGGCTCAGGTGTTGGCGTACGTGTATCAGATCCGCCAGTACCGGGCGGGCAAGGGCAAGCGGCCGGATCCGCTCAAAGACCTGCCGATTCCGCCGGATCTGCGTCGGGATTCCTGATTTTGTAGCGTCCCTCCTGGCCTCTTCGCGAGCAAGCCCGCTCCCACATTTGACCGTGTATATCCTGTAGAAACGCGGTCAAATGTGGGAGCGGGCTTGCTCGCGAAGGCGTCCGCCCAGGCAACAAAAAATCTCGCAATTGCCTATGGCAACGTTTAAGTCGCCGGCAAGGGCGCTATGTCATCCAGCACTCGATCAGCCAGCAACCGCCCCACCTCGATTAACTGTGCAATCCCCAGCGCGCCTTCCCGCCGCGATCCTTCCAGTTCAAAGGCAAAGTCGCAGGTCAGCGCATGGGCTGAAGCCAGTGTTTCGGTGAGGTTGACCAGCAGGTCTTCGGTACTGATGCCGTCGATGACGCTGAATAGCACGACGGGGGCGTTGTGGGAGGAGGAATAGCTATCTTCGATAGCGCCTTTTTCGGCGTTGCGCAGGTTATGGGAAGTTGTTTTGGTCATGGTGACGCTCCTGGAGAATATGCTGGAGGTACCCTGAATTCACTCGGGCCGCGACGCCCGCCCGCTGCGTTTGCAGCGGTGTCCGAAGACTAGAGATCGACTTTCCCACCAGCAACCCTAAATACCTGTCGGACGTTTCGCTTTCCATCCCATAGCTAGCCGAACGGTCAGTTGTTTGGTTTAGCGTCGCTCAGCAACATCCCTTCCCGTGCCAAAGCATAAACCTCGAAATCACGGATACGCGTTGCTAAGGGACTTTGTTATGTGGGAGCGACTTATTCGCTGGCAAGATCGTGAGCGATTAGGGATTGGTTTTGAAAAGATCGAATCTCCATTTTTTGCGGTCGGTCATGTCCGTTGGTCTTTGGAGAGAGACCTGCACATGACGGGGCTGGATGAATTGAAAACCGCCTTTGGTTGCTACGGCGTTTATCGTAATAGGTTATCTGAGTTTAAATTGCGCCAGATGCTAGAGGCGGTAGAGCATGGGAACTGGTTCCTGGTGCTGGATGAGCCGTTCAGTCCATTGAGCCAAGACACAAGCGGCCGGTGGTGGAGGGGGCTGGAAAGTGGCTACCACCCGGCACGTGCGCAAGAGAGGTCAGAGTCGCCACCTGCTGAGCCAATCGGGGCGCTGCCAAGGCCTGCACCTATTGAAAAGCAATTGGCCTGTACCTTTACCAAACCCTGTACGTTGCCTGATGGTGCGATTGACTACACGAATTTCAGTGGGGCGATTCCCACCTTGGCCGTCGGCGACTACGGCACCTTCGCCCTGCTGGGTGGGCGTGAGGCGGACGCTGCGGGCACCATCGTTCTCAAGAAAATCAGGGGCAACCAGTTGCCGGCAGCGCTCGGAACGCTGCGATTGGGTGGGGCGGCGACGACTACAGGAGCCTCCTGTGGAGGTCTTTGTACTGCGGCAGCCGGTGCTGTAACGACGGGTGTTGCCAGCAGCGCATTGGCCGGTCTGGTTGCGTTGCTTTGGCCTTCGAGCCTTGGCGACAGTAGCTTGTACACTGACGAACAGCTCCATTCGATGAAAAATGGCCGTACGCGGCTTCGGTTGTATGTAGAGCAACAAGCTGATGGGGCCTTGAAGGGGTATGGATACAACACCCAGAAACGCCCTGACTGGGAAATGATACCGGTTGTGCAGTTTCAGGCGCGGGGCGCCCAACAAGTGGCCGACTTTGGTGATGGGGTGACCCTGATCTGGACGCCGGCGGTTGATCCGTCCAGCACCTCCGGTATTCCGCCATTGGAGGGCGCACCGCAGGCTCCGAACATCTGGATTTACCCGCCGACCGAGCAAGCGGATAACATCATCGTCAACCCGATTTACCCGCCTGAATACAAGGATTTTATTCTCGTGTTTCCGGCGGATTCGGGTGTGAAGCCGCTGTATATCGTGATGAATGTGCGCCTTCAGCCAGGGGTTGTGACGGGGCGGGGGCAGGATGTAGCAGGTCCCTGGTTAGCGGGTGCTGGTGCGGGGCTCGGAGCGCCCATTCCGACACGAATCGCTGATCAATTGCGGGGAAAGAACTTCGGCAGTTTTGATTCGTTTCGGAAGGCGTTCTGGATGGCTATAAGCAATGATCCTGAGTTGTTGGGTCAGCTAAGTCAGAGTGCTCGGGATCGTTTATCGACCGGAAACGCTCCTGTTGTTCGGGACAAGGATTCTGTGGGCCAAAGAAGCACTTACGAAATACATCATATCGAGCGCATTGCTGATGGCGGTGCCGTTTATGACGTGGACAATCTAAGGGTAAACACCCCGAAAAATCATATTGATCTTCACAGGAGGTCGTAAGTAGATATGGCAAATATTACTGATTACACAGAAGAAGAATTTGTAAGCCTTATCAATCAAATACTAATCGCCAACAAGGGGGGGACTGATGCCGAGCTGGGTGGATTGATTGAGCAATTTCGGCAGATCTCTGGGCATCCGGATGGTTCTGACTTAATTTTCTACCCTGCGCCGAGTAACGATAGCTCTGCCGAAGGAGTTGCTCTGACAGTGAAGGCGTGGCGTGCTGCTCATGGTTTGCCGGGCTTCAAAGATGCTTGATACCCCCACACTGTAGGAGCGAGCTTGCTCGCGAAGGCATCTTGACAGCCACCTTATCCCTCCAGCCAAACCCCCTACCTGTCAACTTTGACAGTAGCTATCCCCTGCCTTTAGCGGTTTGATTGAGGTGATGAGGCTGGCTGCGCTATGCAGTCTGCGCACGAGATGTCGGGAGAACGGCAATGGCAAGGGTTACAGGCACGGTCAAATGGTTCAACACAGAAAAGGGCTTTGGCTTTATCAAGCAAGAAGGCGGCGAAGATCTTTTTGTCCACTTCTCGGCCATTCAGAGCGACGGTTTCAAGACGCTTGAAGAAGGCCAGGCCGTTGAGTTCGAGGTGGTGCAAGGTCCAAAAGGACTGCAAGCGGAAAAGGTTCGTCTGGTCTAGGCAGGGACTGATCGTTCCCGCGCAGGGAGCGATCAGCCTTTGACGGCAATGCAACCCTAAATACCTGTCGGACGTTTCGCCATCTCCCGCGAACGAGCTTGTGTGGCGAGGGAGCTTGCTCCCGCTGGGGTGCGAAGCGCCCCCAATAAAGCTAGCGCGGTGAATCAGGCAAAGCGCGCAAGCCGTTCCGGGGCTGCTGCGCAGCCCAGCGGGAGCAAGCTCCCTCGCCACAGGTGATGTGTGTACGGCGGTAGCCCTTCGCTGTCCGTGAGACCGATCTGCTTCCTCAAGCAAAAGTTGGAAGGCTTCTTGCAATACCGCCTCCAGGACGCTTCCCGGCGTCAAAAGTTTGCTTCAAGGAAACGAGGAATACCGGTGGATCGCTCTCAAATGCTCAGCACGGCCCGTGGCACCCTGACTGACCTCTCGCGAGGCAATCTGGGTGTGCCGTTGTTGTTGCTGGTGATGCTGGCAATGATGATGTTGCCGATGCCGCCGTTCCTGCTGGATGTGTTCTTCACCTTCAACATTGCGCTGTCGGTCGTCGTGTTGCTGGTGTGCGTATACGCCCTGCGGCCGCTGGATTTCGCGGTATTCCCGACCATCCTGCTGATCGCCACCCTGCTGCGGCTGGCGCTTAACGTGGCTTCCACCCGGGTGGTGATGCTCCACGGCCAGGACGGCCACGCCGCCGCGGGCAAGGTGATCCAGGCCTTCGGCGAGGTGGTGATCGGCGGTAACTACGTGGTCGGTATCGTGGTTTTTGCGATCTTGATGATCATCAACTTTGTGGTCGTGACCAAGGGCGCCGGGCGGATTTCCGAGGTGAGCGCGCGTTTTACCCTCGACGCGATGCCCGGCAAGCAGATGGCGATCGACGCCGACCTCAACGCCGGCCTGATCGACCAGAACCAGGCCAAGGCCCGTCGCCTTGAAGTCGCCCAGGAAGCCGAGTTCTATGGGTCCATGGACGGTGCCAGCAAATTCGTGCGCGGCGACGCCATCGCCGGCCTGTTGATTCTGTTTATCAACCTGATCGGCGGCATGGCGGTCGGCATCTTCCAGCACGGCATGACCTTCGGCGACGCCGGCAAGGTTTACGCCCTGCTGACCATCGGTGACGGTTTAGTGGCGCAATTGCCATCACTGTTGTTATCTACAGCTGCGGCGATCATGGTGACCCGTGCTTCGGGCTCCGAAGACATGGGCAAGCAGATCAGCCGGCAGATGTTTGCCTCGCCCAAGGCGCTGGCGGTGGCGGCAGGCATCATGGCGATCATGGGCATCGTGCCGGGCATGCCCCATGTCTCGTTCCTGAGCATGGCCGCCATGGCCGCCGGCGGTGCCTACCTGTTCTGGAAAAAACAAAACAACATCAAGGTGATTGCCCAGCAGGAAGTGGCGCGCCAGCAGGAACTGCTGCCATCGCCGGCCCGCGCCCTGGAAACCAAGGAGCTGGGCTGGGACGACGTGACCCCGATCGACATGATCGGCCTGGAAGTCGGCTACCGCCTGATTCCACTGGTGGATCGCAACCAGGGCGGGCAATTGCTGGCGCGGATCAAGGGTGTGCGCAAGAAGTTGTCCCAGGACCTGGGCTTCCTGATGCCCACCGTGCACATTCGCGACAACCTCGACCTGGCCCCGAGCGCCTACCGCCTGACCCTGATGGGGGTGATTCTGGCCGAGGCCGAGATCTACCCGGACCGCGAACTGGCGATCAACCCGGGCCAGGTGTTTGGCAGCCTCAACGGGATTACCGCCAAAGATCCGGCTTTTGGCCTGGAAGCGGTATGGATCGAAATCAGCCAGCGCAGCCAGGCGCAGTCGCTGGGCTACACCGTGGTCGACGCCAGCACTGTGGTCGCCACCCACCTCAACCAGATTCTGTACAAGCACTCCCACGAGCTGATTGGCCACGAAGAAGTCCAGCAACTCTTGCAATTGCTGGCCAAGGCCTCGCCAAAACTCGCCGAAGAGCTGGTACCGGGTGTGCTGTCCACCTCGCAACTGCTCAAGGTGCTGCAAGCGCTGTTGGCCGAGCAGGTGCCGGTGCGGGACATTCGCAGCATTGCCGAAGCTATCGCCAACAATGCCGCCAAGAGTCAAGATACTGCCGCCCTGGTGGCCGCAGTGCGCGTCGGATTGTCGCGTGCAATCGTCCAAAGCATTGTAGGGCTTGACTCCGAGCTGCCTGTTATCACCTTGGAACCAAGGTTGGAACAAATATTGCTCAATAGTATTCAGAAGGCTGGGCAGGGCGCTGATGAGGGCGTGTTGCTGGAGCCAAGCATGGCAGAGAAGCTGCAACGTTCGTTGATCGAGGCCGCGCAGCGCCAGGAAATGGAAGGCCATCCGGTGATCCTGCTGGTGGCTGGCCCCGTCCGGGCGATGTTGTCGCGGTTTGGACGCCTGGCTATACCGAATTTGCACGTATTGGCTTACCAGGAAATTCCTGACAATAAGCAAGTGACTATCGTCGCGACAGTAGGGCCCAACGGCTGAGGTAGTGGGATATGCAAGTGAAGCGTTTTTTCGCCGCCGATATGCGTCAGGCCATGAAACTGGTACGTGATGAGTTGGGCGCCGACGCTGCGATTATCGGTAACCGTCGTATTGCCGGCGGCGTAGAGCTGACGGCTGCCCTGGATTACAAACCCTCGGCCCTGGCGCCGCGCGTGCCGAACATGGAGCTGGAAGACGAGCTGCGCAAGACCGCTTCGCGCATTGTCTCGGCCCAGGCTGAACTGAGCATGCGTGGCGACAGCGACGCCTCCACCAATCGCCAGCTGTTTGCCGGGCTGCCGTTGACCGCGTCCGAGCCGCTGGTAGAGCCGACTTTTGTTGAACCACCGCGTCCTGCTGCGCCAGCCCCGGCGCCGGCGGTAGACCAGCGGGTGTTCGACTCGATGCGTTTCGAACTCAACGGCCTGCGTGAACTGCTGGAAGTGCAGTTGGGTTCGCTGGCCTGGAACCAGTTGCAGGGCAGCCAGCCACAACAGGCCAACCTGTGGCGTCGCCTGCAACGCATCGGCCTGTCCGGCCCGTTGTCCCGCGACCTGCTGCAACTGACCACGCAAATTGAAGAACCTCGCCAGGCCTGGCGCATGCTCCTGGCCCACCTGGCGCGGATGATCGTCACCCCGGAAATCGAACCCCTGGAAGAAGGCGGTGTGATTGCCATGGTCGGCCCTGCCGGCATGGGCAAGACCACCACCCTGGCCAAGCTGGCCGCACGTTACGTGCTCAAGTACGGCGCCCAGAACATCGCGCTGGTGAGCATGGACAGCTACCGCATCGGCGCCCAGGAACAACTCAAGACCCTGGGCCGCATCCTCAATGTGCCGGTGACCCACGTCGACCCGGGCCAGTCCCTGGCCAACGCCCTCGACCCACTGCTGCGCAAGCGCGTAGTGCTGATCGACACCGCCGGCCTGCAAGCCAGCGACCCGGCCCTGCGCATGCAGCTGGAAAGCCTGGCCGGACGCGGGATCAAATCCAGAAACTATTTGGTGCTTGCCACTACCAGCCAGAAGCAGGTATTGACCGCCGCCTACCACAGCTACAAGCGCTGCGGGCTGGCGGGTTGCATCCTGACTAAACTGGATGAGACGGCAAGCCTGGGCGAAGTATTGAGCCTGGCAATCAGTCATGAATTACCGGTCGCCTACCTGACCGACGGGCCGCGGATCCCGGATGATCTGCATCTGCCGCGCCGTCATCAGTTGGTCAGCCGGGCTGTCAGCGTGCAAATGCAGGAAGAACCCAGTGAGGAAGCGATGGCTGACATGTTTGCTGACCTCTACCACAGCCCGAACAAGCGAGTTGGCTGAGGCATCATGGCTTTCTATTTAAAAATGACAGTGAAAAGTATCTACATCGATGGCCTGCCAGCAGTTCGCGCGGCCAACTTATGTAGCCTGCGTCTAAGCAAGACAAGGTAAAGAAATAAAATGGGCAGCATGCATCCCGTACAGGTGATCGCGGTGACCGGCGGCAAAGGTGGCGTCGGGAAAACTAACGTGTCAGTGAATTTGTCCCTGGCCCTGGCAGAGCTTGGCCGTCGCGTCATGCTGCTGGATGCTGACCTGGGGCTGGCGAACGTCGACGTTCTGCTGGGACTGACGCCCAAACATACCCTGGCCGATGTGATTGAAGGCCGCTGTGAGCTGCGCGACGTACTGTTGCAAGGCCCCGGCGGGATTCGCATCGTGCCGGCGGCTTCCGGCACCCAGAGCATGGTGCACCTGAGTCCGGCGCAACATGCCGGCCTGATTCAGGCGTTCAGCGACATTGGCGACAACCTCGACGTACTGGTGATCGACACCGCCGCCGGGATCGGCGAGTCGGTGGTCAGTTTCGTGCGCGCAGCCCAGGAAGTGTTGCTGGTGGTGTGCGACGAACCCACCTCGATCACCGACGCCTACGCCCTGATCAAACTGCTCAACCGCGACTACGGCATGAACCGCTTCCGCGTGCTGGCCAACATGGCCCAAAGCCCGCAGGAAGGGCGGAATCTGTTCGCCAAGTTGACCAAGGTCACGGATCGCTTCCTCGATGTCGCCTTACAATACGTTGGCGCAGTTCCTTACGACGAGTGTGTGCGCAAGGCCGTGCAAAAGCAGCGTGCGGTCTATGAAGCGTTCCCTCGTTCGAAGTGCGCATTGGCGTTCAAGGCTATTGCCCAGAAGGTCGATACCTGGCCGTTGCCCGCCAATCCCCGGGGGCATCTGGAGTTTTTCGTCGAGCGATTGGTGCATCAGACGAGCGCAGGACCGGTGCTATGACAGCCAGCGGCTACAACCTTTACAAGAAGTCGGCACGTGACAGTCAAGTCGAATTGATCGAGCGCTATGCGCCCCTGGTCAAGCGCATTGCCTATCACCTGCTGGCGCGCTTGCCTGCCAGCGTGCAGGTCGAGGACTTGATCCAGGCCGGGATGATCGGCCTGCTTGAAGTGTCGACCAAGTACGACGCGAGCAAGGGCGCGAGTTTCGAGACATACGCGGGTATCCGTATCCGTGGGGCCATGCTCGATGAAGTGCGTAAAGGTGATTGGGCGCCGCGATCAGTGCACCGCAATACGCGGATGGTGAGTGACGCAATTCGCTCAATTGAAGCAAAAACCGGTCGCGACGCTAAAGATCATGAAGTTGCGGCCGAACTCCAATTGAGTCTCGACGATTACTACGGGATTTTGAACGATACCTTGGGCAGCCGGCTGTTCAGTTTCGACGACCTTTTACAGGACGGCGAACATGAAGGGCTGCACGAGGACGGCGCGAGTGCCCATCTCGAACCGTCACGGGACCTGGAAGATGAACGCTTCCAGAGCGCGCTGGCGGACGCGATAGCCAATTTGCCGGAGCGTGAGCGACTGGTGTTGGCGCTGTACTACGACGAAGAGCTGAACCTCAAGGAAATCGGTGAGGTCCTGGGAGTCAGCGAATCGCGGGTCAGCCAGTTACACAGCCAGTGCGCGGCCCGCTTGCGGGGGCGTTTGGGAGAGTGGCGAGCGCGCTGACAGGCAGTGTGGGGACACTGCGAACGATACCGTCCAGGCCCTGCGCCCGGACGGGCTTGGCCCGTGGTGCGCCCCCGGTAGTCCTTTTTGTGTAACGCCTGTTGATTGATATGGCGCGCCCAGGTGCTGGGCGCGTTTAAGACTGCTTGGAGGTCGAATTGGACAAGAACATGAAAATCCTCATCGTTGATGACTTCTCAACGATGCGGCGGATCATAAAAAACCTGTTGCGTGACCTTGGGTTCACTAACACGGTCGAGGCGGATGACGGTATTACGGCGATTCCGATCCTCAACAGCGGGAGCATCGACTTTCTGGTAACGGACTGGAACATGCCGGGCATGACCGGTATCGATCTGCTGCGCCACGTGCGCGCCGATGAAAAACTGCGCAGCCTGCCTGTGCTGATGGTGACCGCTGAAGCCAAGCGTGAACAGATCATCGAAGCCGCCCAGGCCGGGGTCAACGGCTACGTGGTCAAGCCATTCACTGCACTGGCCTTGAAAGAGAAGATCGAAAAGATCTTCGAACGCATCGGTCATTGATGCTGCCACGGGGGAGCTATGGAGCATAAAGAATCATCGCAGGCCGACTTTGAGTCGACCCTGAAAAAACATGCTCATCAACTCGTCGAAAGCCTTGAAAGAGGCCAGTTCGGCGACGCGGTGCAGTTGATCCATGAGCTCAACCAGACCCGTGACCGCGGCCTGTACCAGGAAGTGGGCAAGCTCACCCGTGAGTTGCACAGTGCGATAGTCAATTTTCAGATTGACCCGCACATGCCCCAGGCCGAGGAAATCTCGCAGATCACGGATGCCACCGAACGCCTGTCCTACGTGGTCAGGCTGACTGAGGCGGCGGCCAACCGCACCATGGACCTGGTGGAAAACGCCACGCCTCTGGTCAACGGTATGGCCAGTGAAGCCAAGGCCCTGAGCACTGACTGGGGCCGGTTCATGCGTCGGGAAGTGGGCGCTGAGGAGTTTCGTGAGCTGGCGCGTCGGGTCGAGGGCTTTTTGTCCCGCAGCGAGCAGGAAAACCGCACGGTTTCCAGCAACCTCAATGACATTCTGCTGGCCCAGGATTACCAGGACCTCACCGGTCAGGTGATCAAGCGTGTGACCCAACTGGTCACCGAAGTGGAAAGCAACCTGCTCAAACTGGTGTTGATGGCGGGCCAGGTCGACCGGTTTGCCGGCATCGAACATGACCGCGCAGCGATCCTTTCTGAAAAAGATCCACAAAAACACCTCGCCAAGGGTGAAGGTCCGCAGATTCATGCCGATAAACGTGAAGACGTTGTATCCGGGCAAGACGACGTAGACGATTTGCTGTCCAGTTTAGGCTTCTAAGGAGCACACCCATGAGCTTCGGCGCCGATGAAGAAATCCTTCAGGATTTCCTTGTAGAGGCCGGCGAAATTTTAGAGCAACTGTCCGAACAACTGGTCGAGCTGGAAAGCCGACCGGATGATGCGAACCTGCTCAATGCAATTTTTCGCGGTTTTCATACTGTAAAAGGGGGCGCCGGCTTCCTCCAGCTCCACGAGCTGGTGGAGTGCTGTCACATCGCCGAGAACGTGTTCGACATCCTGCGCAAGGGTGAGCGGCACGTCGACTCGGAACTGATGGACGTGATCCTGGAAGCACTGGACGCGGTCAACGGCATGTTCAGTGAAGTGCGCGAGCGCGCACCGATCACTGCCGCCACGCCGGAACTGCTGGCCGCCCTGGCGCGCCTGGCGGAACCTGCGGCCAACGCTCCCGTGGTGGAAGCGGTGGCTGAGCCGGTTGCCGAGCCTGCGGGCGACGTGACCGACAGCGAATTTGAACAACTGCTGGACTCGCTGAACGCCGTCAAGGCCGAAGCCGAAGCGCCGGCAGCCAGTGCGCCGGCCATGGTGCCGACCACCGAAGACATTACCGACGCCGAGTTCGAGTCGTTGCTCGACCAGTTGCACGGCAAGGGCCAGTTTGCCCCGGACGCGGTGGCCGCAGCGCCAGCGCCAACGGAAGCCGCGGCGCCCGTCAGCAATGAAATCACCGACGACGAATTTGAAGCGCTGCTGGACCAGTTGCACGGCAAAGGCTCGTTTGCCGCCGAGGCTCTGCCGGAAGTCGCCGCAACGGCCGCCGCGCCTGCGGCACCCGCTGCTGCGCCGGCCGCCGATGGACTGATCTCCGATCACGAATTCGAAGCCCTGCTGGATGAACTGCACGGCAAGGGCAAGTTCACCGAAGTGGTCGGCGCTGCTGCACCGGCTGCTGCCGCAGCTGTCGCAACACCGGCTCCTGCCGCCAAGGCTGCCGCGCCTGTCGCAGCGAAAGCGGCTCCGGCTCCAGCAGCGGCCCGGGCTGCCACGGCTGCCCCGGCCCCGGACAAGCAACCGGCCAGTGAAGCCGAAACCACCGTGCGGGTTGATACCGCGCGCCTGGACGACATCATGAACATGGTCGGCGAACTGGTGCTGGTGCGTAACCGCCTGGTGCGCCTGGGCCTGAACAGTGGCGACGAGGCCATGCAAAAGGCCGTGTCGAACCTCGACGTGGTCACCGCAGACTTGCAGACCGCCGTCATGAAGACCCGGATGCAGCCGATCAAGAAAGTCTTCGGCCGTTTCCCGCGCCTGGTTCGCGACCTGGCACGCCAGCTCAAGAAAGAGATCAACCTGGAACTGGTGGGTGAAGAAACCGACCTCGACAAGAACCTTGTCGAGGCCCTGGCCGACCCGCTGGTCCACTTGGTGCGCAACGCGGTCGACCACGGTGTCGAGACGCCGGAAGAGCGCGAAGCCTCGGGCAAGAACCGCCAGGGCAAAGTGATCCTGGCGGCCGAACAGGAAGGCGACCATATCCTGCTGTCGATCACTGATGACGGCAAAGGCATGGACCCCACGGTACTGCGCAACATTGCAGTCAAGCGTGGGGTGATGGACAAGGACGCCGCCGACCGCCTCACCGACACCGAGTGCTACAACCTGATCTTCGCCCCGGGCTTCTCCACCAAGACCGAGATTTCCGACGTGTCGGGCCGTGGCGTGGGCATGGATGTGGTGAAGACCAAGATCAGCCAGCTCAACGGCTCGATCAACATCTACTCGACCAAGGGCCAGGGCTCGAAGATCGTCATCAAGGTGCCGTTGACCCTGGCGATCATGCCGACCCTGATGGTGATGCTGGGCAACCAGGCGTTCGCCTTCCCGCTGGTCAACGTCAACGAAATCTTCCACCTCGACCTGTCGCGCACCAACGTGGTGGACGGCCAGGAAGTGGTGATCGTGCGCGACAAGGCGTTGCCGCTGTTCTACCTCAAGCGCTGGCTGGTGGCTTCGGCCAAGCATGAAGAGCAGCGCGAAGGCCATGTGGTGATTCTTTCCGTGGGCACCCAGCGTATCGGCTTCGTGGTCGATCAACTGGTGGGCCAGGAAGAAGTGGTCATCAAGCCTTTGGGCAAAATGCTGCAGGGAACCCCGGGCATGTCGGGTGCGACCATTACCGGTGACGGTCGGATCGCGCTGATTCTGGATGTTCCGAGCATGCTCAAGCGTTACGCCGCACGGCGTATTTGATTCGGCCCGGGCAGGGCGGTTGTCCCTCGCCCGGCCTAACGGAGTGTTTATGGTAGTCAAGGTCCTGGTGGTGGACGATTCGGGTTTCTTCCGCCGCCGCGTCTCGGAAATTCTTTCATCGGATTCCAATATCCAGGTGGTCGGCACGGCCACCAACGGCAAAGAGGCGATCGATCAGGCCCTGGCGCTCAAGCCGGACGTGATCACCATGGACTACGAGATGCCGATGATGGACGGCATCACGGCGGTGCGGCACATCATGCAGCGCTGCCCGACGCCGGTGTTGATGTTCTCCTCGCTGACCCACGAAGGCGCCCGGGTCACCCTGGATGCGCTGGATGCCGGCGCGGTGGACTTCCTGCCGAAGAATTTCGAAGACATCTCGCGCAACCCCGAGAAGGTCAAGCAGATGCTCTGCGAGAAGGTGCACAGCATCTCCCGCAGTAACCGTCGCAGCCTGTTCAGTGCGCCGGCGCCCGCACCCGTTACGCCGCCACCGGCCGCCCCGAGCACCTTTGGTCGCCCGGCGCCTGCACCGGTTGCGCGCCCGGCCGCCGCCCCGGTGCGTACGGCTGCGCCCGCCGCACATTCACCTGCGCCCAAGCGCAAGGCCTACAAACTGGTGGCCATCGGTACGTCCACCGGCGGCCCGGTGGCCTTGCAGCGGGTGTTGACCCAATTGCCGGCCAACTTCCCGGCGCCGATCGTGTTGATCCAGCACATGCCGGCCGCGTTCACCAAGGCGTTCGCCGAGCGCCTGGACAAGCTGTGCCGCATCAGCGTCAAGGAAGCCGAGGATGGCGACATCCTGCGTCCGGGTCTGGCGCTGCTGGCCCCCGGTGGCAAGCAGATGATGGTCGATGGCCGTGGTGCGATCAAAATCCTGCCGGGTGACGAACGCCTGAACTACAAGCCGTGTGTGGATATCACCTTCGGGTCTGCGGCCAAATCCTACGGCGACAAAGTTTTGGCGGTGGTGTTGACCGGCATGGGCGCCGACGGCCGTGAAGGCGCGCGCCTGCTCAAGCAGGGCGGCAGCGCGATCTGGGCCCAGGATGAAGCCAGCTGCGTGATCTATGGCATGCCCATGGCCATCGTCAAGGCCGACCTGGCCGACGCCGTCTACAGCCTGGACGACATCGGCAAGCACCTGGTGGAGGCTTGCCTCTGATGGATGTATTGAGCCTGATTGGCATCATCATGGCGTTTGTCGCGATTATCGGCGGCAACTACCTCGAAGGCGGCCACCTGGGCGCTCTGGCCAACGGCCCGGCGGCGTTGATCGTGATCGGCGGCACCGTGGGCGCGGCGTTGTTGCAGTCGCCCATGAGTTCGTTCAAGCGCGCGATGCAGATCCTCATCTGGATTATTTTCCCGCCGCGTGTCGACTTGCCGGGCGGCATCGACCGCGTGGTCAACTGGAGCCTCACGGCGCGCAAGGAAGGCCTGCTCGGGCTGGAAGGCGTGGCCGATGCCGAGCCCGACAGCTACGCCCGCAAAGGCCTGCAACTGCTGGTGGACGGCGCCGAGCCGGAAGCGATTCGCAGCATCCTCGAAGTGGACTTCTACACCCAGGAAAGCCGCGACATCAACGCTGCCAAAGTCTTTGAAAGCATGGGCGGCTACGCGCCGACCATCGGCATCATCGGTGCGGTGATGGGCTTGATCCACGTGATGGGCAACCTGGCCGATCCGTCGCAACTGGGCAGCGGGATTGCCGTGGCGTTCGTCGCCACCATCTACGGGGTGGCCAGTGCCAACCTGGTGTTGTTGCCGGTGGCCAGCAAGCTCAAGTCGATCGCCCTGCGCCAGTCGCGTTATCGCGAGATGTTGCTCGAAGGCATCCTCTCGATTGCCGAGGGTGAAAACCCGCGCTCCATCGAATTGAAGCTCCAGGGCTTCATGGATTGATGGGAGGTATTTGTTGTGAGCCGTCGCCGCCGCGAGCCTGAAGAACACGTCAACCATGAACGCTGGCTGGTGTCCTACGCCGACTTCATTACGTTGCTGTTCGCGTTTTTTGTGGTGATGTACTCCATTTCCTCGATCAACGAAGGCAAGTACAAAGTCATTTCCCAGGCGCTGATTGGCGTGTTCAACGACGCTGACCGCGCCCTCAAGCCGATACCCATTGGCGAAGAACGCCCCAAGACCGTGACCCCGGCCAAGCCGCTGGTCAACGACAGCGATGAAACCGCCGCCGGCATCGGTGGCACCAGCGACCCGCTGAAAAGCATCGCCGATAACATCAGCGCGGCCTTTGGCGACCTGATCAGCTCCAACCAGATGACCGTGCGCGGCAATGAGTTGTGGGTCGAGATCGAGCTCAATTCCAGCCTGCTGTTCGCCAGTGCCGATGCAATGCCCAGCGACCAGGCGTTTACCATCATCGACAAGGTGGCGGCGATCCTGAAGCCGTTTGAAAACCCGGTCCACGTTGAAGGCTTTACCGATAACCTGCCGATCAGTACCGCGCAGTACCCGACCAACTGGGAGCTGTCTTCGGCCCGGGCGGCGAGTATTGTACGAATGCTCGCGATGCAGGGTGTGAACCCCGGGCGCCTGGCGTCGGTGGGTTACGGCGAGTTCCAGCCGGTGGCCAATAACGCCACGGCGGAAGGCCGTGCGCGCAACCGTCGGGTGGTGCTGGTGGTGTCGCGCAACCTGGACGTGCGCCGCAGCCTGACCGGTACCGGCACTGCCAATGCAACACCGGATGCCGCCTTGAAGCGGGCTGGCACACAAACTGCACCAGCGCCCGTAAAGGCGCCGGTTCGCGGGAGTGCCGTCAATTCTCCGTCACCGGCTCTATAACCCCATGCAATTTCTCGGTCGAGCCTGTGCCTGCCGGGAGGAACAATCCGAATGAGAGTCTGGGCAGTTGCCAATCAAAAGGGTGGTGTCGGTAAAACCACCACGTCCATCGCCTTGGCCGGCTTGCTGGCCGAGGCCGGCAAGCGTGTGGTCGTGGTCGACCTGGACCCCCACGGCTCCATGACCAGCTATTTCGGCTATGACCCGGATGCCCTGGAACACAGTTGCTACGACCTGTTCCTGCACAAGGGCAGCGTGCCGGCCGACTTGCCGGGGCAACTGTTGCTGCCTACCAGCAATGAAAAGATCTCGCTGTTGCCGTCCAGCACCGCCCTGGCCACCCTTGAGCGCCAGTCGCCGGGGCAGAGCGGCCTGGGCCTGGTGATCGCCAAGACCCTGGCGCAGCTGTGGCAGGACTTCGACTACGCGATCATCGACAGCCCGCCGTTGCTCGGCGTGCTGATGGTCAACGCCCTGGCCGCCAGCCAACAGCTGGTGATCCCGGTGCAGACCGAGCACCTGGCCGTCAAGGGCCTGGAGCGCATGGTCAGCACCCTGGCGATGATCAACCGCTCGCGCAAGCAAGCGCTGCCGTTCAGCATCGTGCCGACCCTGTTTGACCGCCGTACCCAGGCGTCCCTCGGCACCTTGCGGGTATTGCGCGATGCTTATCCGGACACCATCTGGCAAGGCTACATCCCGGTGGACACGCGCCTGCGGGATGCGAGCCGGGCAGGGCTGACGCCGTCGCAGTTCGACGGCAAGAGCCGTGGGGTGCTGGCGTATCGGGCGTTGCTCAAGCACCTGTTGTCCCAGCAACTTGTGGCGCAGGTGGCATGATGGTCATAAACAGCCCTGTAGGAGCCTGGCTTGCCAGCGATGCAGACGCCGCGGTTTTCCTGACCAAACCGGCTCTCGATTCAAGTCCGGACACTCACAGGCCGATAACCTCTGAATACAGGGTTGATGGGGCTTGCGCGTGGGCATACAGATGAACCGTCCCGTTGATTTCAAGACCCGGCCGCAACTGGCGCTGGAGTCCTACCTGGACGCTTTGCTCCAGGACGCCACCGAGGACATGCCGGAGCCGATTCTGATCCTCGATGAAGTCATCGAGCCTGAACCTGCTGCCCTGGACGAGTTTCAGCTGGCGGTCCTGGAAGAGCAGGCCCGTGATGCGTTGGTGGTTCCCGTAGCAGTTCCTGTACCGGTTGCTGTGCCCGTCGAGCCTGTGGTGATTGCGCCTGTAGTGGTGGAGCCGGTGGTTGAGGTTCACCTCCCGCCGAGCATCACGCCGCCGCCGGTACAGGGCGACGGTCGCCCGGTGTGGGCTGCGGAGCCGTTCGAATGTTTGCTGTTCGATGTCGCCGGGCTGACCCTGGCGGTGCCGCTGGTGTGCCTGGGGTCGATCTACTCCCTGGAAGGCCAGGAGTTGACGCCGTTGTTCGGCCAGCCGGATTGGTTCCTCGGGATCCTGCCGAGCCAGCAGGGCAACTTGAAGGTATTGGACACCGCGCGTTGGGTGATGCCCGACCGCTACCGCGATGACTTCCGCCAGGGCCTGCAATACGTTATTTCGGTCCAGGGCTACGAGTGGGGGCTGGCGGTGCATCAGGTCAGCCGCTCATTGCGCCTGGACCCGAACGAAATCAAATGGCGCAGCCACCGGGGCCAGCGGCCATGGCTGGCGGGCACTGTGATCGAACACATGTGCGCGTTGCTGGATGTCGCCGAACTGGCGGAGTTGATTGCCAGCGGCGCGGTAAAAGCCATGCCGCTGAACAAACGCACTTGATAACAAGCAGCAGCGCTACGGCGCTGCCTAAGAACACACACCGTAACCAACGGTATTTGAAGGGGTCTGGAGTATGAACAAGTCAGTGTCCGCACAAGGTCTGGTGGATGATCCAATCCTGCAATGGGTCACCTTCAAGCTGGACAACGAGTCCTACGGCATCAACGTGATGCGTGTGCAGGAAGTGCTGCGCTACACCGAAATCGCTCCGGTTCCGGGTGCCCCAAGCTATGTGCTGGGCATCATCAACCTGCGCGGCAACGTGGTGACCGTGATCGACACCCGCCAGCGTTTTGGCCTGGTGCCGACCGAAGTCAACGACAACACCCGCATCGTGATCATCGAAGCCGACAAGCAAGTGGTCGGGATCATGGTCGACAGCGTGGCGGAAGTGGTTTACCTGCGCCAATCCGAAGTCGAGACTGCGCCGAACGTCGGCAACGAAGAATCGGCCAAGTTCATCCAGGGTGTCTGCAACAAGAACGGCGAACTGCTGATTCTGGTTGAGCTGGACAAGATGATGAGCGAAGAAGAGTGGCAGGACCTGGAGAATATCTGATTGTTTCTTGAGGTAGCGGTGATCGTCCTGGCCATCCTTTGGGCCGGGACCCTGGGCTTCCTGCTGCGTTATGTTCGCCAGCAACGGGAATTGGCCACTCGACAAGTCGAGCGCGACGCTGTGCGCGACCGGCGGATCCTGGAGCTGGCCAAGCGGGTCGACCACTTCCAGCAAAGTGCGGTGCGTGTGGGTGATGAAGTGCACGAGCTGCGTTCGGTGCTGGCGCCGTTGCCGGACAAGCTGTCGGCACTCGAGCAGCGTGACCCGTCGAGCCTCTCATTCGCCCAGGCGGCGAAGCTGGTGGGCATGGGCGCCACGGTGGATGAGCTGACGCAGTCCTGCGGGTTGACCCAGGCTGAAGCGCAGTTGATGAGCCGGTTGCACAAGGACAGCTGAAGGTTACGAGCTGCAAGCGGTATTGCTTGCAGCTTATAGCCGGTGCCGGTTGCTCAGCCATTCGGCCATGGTCGAGTCCTCCAAAGCATATTCACCACGGTTGGCTTTCCAGACCAACTCCTTCTCCCGCAGCACTTCCAGTGCTTTCTGCACGTTTGGCGTGCTGGCGTTCGGCTCGACCTGGGCCTGTTCCAGCTTGCGGTTCACATCCTGGAAGGTTTTCTCCGCAAAAGGCGAGAACGCCTGCTTGCCCAGGGTTCGTTCGCCCATCACTTCAAGTACCGCCTGTTGCAGCGGCGAGAGGTCGTTGTAGGCGCTCTCGTAATCGCTCCAGATGCCGGCCTGGTGATTGAGTGCCCCGGTCCTCAGCAACTCGCCAAGGTTGCTGGCCTCGCCAAGACCCACGCTCACTTCGGTCAGTAGTGTGTTGAGCATTTCCGGGCGCCGGCCAACGAGCTGGAAGGCATAGTCCATGTCCTCCAGGTTGAACTGGTTGGTCGCGGCCAGGCGCCGGTTCCAGAGGTCCGTCACGAACTCGACGAAATCCCGGCTCAACAGCGGGAACGGCGTGATATGGGCGCCGAAGAACGGTTGTTTGCTCTTGAGTACCAGGTTGGCCAGTTTGTCCCGGCTGGAGCCGGTGAAGACCAGGCGCAGGCCGTCGGCCGTGCTGCTGCCGTTGAGATGATCCCGTGCCGCCTTGAGGGCGAACATGGCGTTCACCCCGCCTTCGCTGTTGAGGGCGTGCTGGGCCTCGTCCACGATCAGCACGATCATTTGCCCCGAGACCTGGTGCAGCACGTCCAGGGCGTGGCTGAGCGTGGTGCCGGCGGGCAATTGCGGTTTGGTGAAATCCCAACTCAAGGTGCGCAGCAGGCTGATCTTGTCGATACCGGCCTTCTTGGCCGCTTTGCTCACTGCGCTTTCGAACTCGCCCAGGGCTTTGCCGATGGCGCCGGAGATCAGTTCGGCGGGGTCGATTTCGCGGTTCATCCACAGGTCCACGTACACCGGCAGCCAGCCCCGGGCCTTGCACTCGGGGATAAGGTCGTTGCGCAGGAACGTACTCTTGCCGGTACGGCGCGGAGCCGCGAGGAACATGCCGGAGCTGTAGTCGGCAAATGACTCGCCTGCCAGATCACGGGCGAGCGCTTCGGCGAGTAGCTTTCGACTGAGAATCGGGCGGGTAGGGCTCATGGGTTTATCCTGAACTATCGGGTTCGAGATAATCTATACCTCGAAAGATATAATTGCTATACACCACCCACCGCAACTGATCATTCCCACGCTCTGCGGGGGAATGCATCCCGTGACGCTCCGCGTTACCCCTGCGCAAGACTTGAACGTTGCAGCGCCAGTTGGACGCGGAGCGTCCGAGGCGGCGTTCCCACGCAGAGCGTGGGAACGATCAGCCGGCTCCCACCTTAATAATCGTCGCCTCTTTCCGTCACATCCCGCTCCACCGGCCCCGCGTCCGGGTCGTAGCCCACCGGGAACTTGCCCTTCAGCGTCCAGGCAAACGCGATGATCTCGGCGACGGTGCGGTACAACTCTTCCGGGATACTGTCGCCCAACTCCATGCGTGCCAGTAATTTGACCAGCTCGGCATTTTCGTAAATCGGGACTTCGTTCTCCCGGGCCAGCTTGAGGATGGCTTCGGCCAGGGCATCGTCGCCCTTGGCGGTCAGGGTCGGCGCTTGTTGCCCGTCGTATTTGAGGGCGATGGCCTGGCGGGGCGGGTTGGGGTTTTTCATGCGGTTTCATCCACCCAGCGTTGTTCAAGCCCGGTTTTCGGGCCCCGTGGCGGGGTACCGAGGTGGCAGTCGAGGTCGCCGACGTTGAGTCCCGACGACACCAGGCGCTCGCGCAGGCTGCCCAGGTGGCTTTCGATCAGGCTGGCGGTGAAGGGCCGGGTCGCCCACAACTGGCTCGACAGTTTGCCCTGGCTCAGTTGCGCCTGGACCTGCAACGGGCCGAGCGGCTCCATGTCGAGCGCCATTTCCACGCGCCAGAGCATTTGCTTGGGATCCTTGCTGTCCTTGCGTTCCTGCTGTTCCTTGTCGGGCGCCGGTTCTTCCCGCTGGAACTTGACCTGCAACGGCACGATGTCCTGCAAGGTGCGCATGGGGATTTCCAGCTGCCAGGTGGTCAAGAGCTTGCCGTCGGCGGTGGTACCGGTCTGCTCCAGGCTCGACAGCTGATGGCTTTGCAGGCGGGAGATGGCCCCGGCGGCCAGGCGCAGCAGGTTTTCCAGGTCACTTTCACCTTCCAGGCGTTGCATCAGCCGATCGGGCAGCGGAAAGCCCGCGGGCGCCTGCCTGGCGCCGACCTGGCCGAGGGTACCCAGCGGGCTGCGTACGAAGCTGGGCAGCAATTGCGCCAGGGTGTTGGCAGCGAGGATCGCATTCAGATTGGTGCTGGCGGGCAGGGATGGCAGCAGGTCGGCGACGAAGCGCAGCAGCGCGCCTTTCATGTCCAGCGGCGGTATCTGCGGGTTTTGCCCGGCCAGCAACTTGGCTTCGAGGAAGGTCCCGCTGTTCTGGATCAGTTGCGCCAGCACCTTGGGGTTGCTGGCCTGGGCCAGGTCGGGCAGGCCGGCGAGCAAACGCTCGGCGGCGGCGCGCAGGTCGGCCCCGGTGCTGTCGCTGCTGGTCGCCGGCAGGCTTTGCAGCGCGGTGAACACCACGTCCAGCGAGCCCTGGCGGCTTTGCTGGGTGGAGAGTTGCTGGGCCACGGCCAATTGGTCCTGGCGCCCGCTCAGCGGTACAAAGCTCAAGGTCTGCGCACTTTGCACCACGGCGCTGAGCAGGCTGCCGACGCGCAAGGGCTGCGGGCTTTCGACGGTCAGGGTCGCGCCGCTGAGGACGTTATTGAGCACCGACACCAGTGAGCGATACACCACCGGCTGGTTGGCGCCCTGTGGCAGCGCCTGGGTGGTCAGCACCTTGCCTTGCAGCAGGGTGCCCACCGGTAACTGGCTGGTATCGATACGCGTCAGCGCGGCGACGCTGGAACTCAGGGCCTGCTGCAGGCTGATGGACAAATTGCCCGACGGCGTCTGGCTGACTTCCACCTGGGTACCCAGCGGCAGCGGCTGGCTGCTGCTGGCCTGCACCAGGGTTTGCCGGCCGCCTTCCAAGGTCAGCTTGAGCAGCAACTGAAATGCATCGCCGCCTTGTTTCAGTGCCAGCACCTCGGCATTTACGGTTTTTCCGGGGTCGATCAGGCCGGTCTGCGGCTCCAGCAGTTTCAGCAACTCGCCCGCTGCAGGCGCGGGCGCAGGCCCGGCCGGAAGCGTCGGGGGGAGCGTGGGAAGATTGATCTCACCGGTCATCGTGCGCGCCGTCTCAGGGGAAATTGCCCTCTTTAGAGTAGGGCATCACATGTATAATGCCGCCCGTCTTCAAAGAGAGCGTTAAAAACAACACAACTGATTGATCCAGCTCTCTAAAAACGGTCGCCAAAGCAGTTAATGTGCATCTCTTTAACGGCCGTTCCACCGCCGACTTGAACCGTAAAGGCCCGCGATCTCTTGACCAGCCCTCTTCTAGAAGCCGTAGCGCTCGCCTGTGAACGTGACCTGCGGATGCTGTTCGAACACCTCGAACTGCGTCTGGCGGGCGGCGACATGGTGCAGGTCAGCGGTCCCAACGGCAGCGGCAAGACCAGCCTGTTGCGCCTGCTGGCCGGTCTGATGCAGCCGACGGCGGGGGAAGTGCGGCTCAACGGCAAACCGTTGCACGAGCAGCGCACCGAGCTGGCGCGCAACCTGATCTGGATCGGCCACGCCGCCGGGATCAAGGATGTGCTCACCGCCGAAGAAAACCTCAGCTGGCTCAGCGCCCTGCATCATCCCGCCAGCCGCGAGGCGATCTGGCAGGCGCTGGCCGCGGTTGGCCTCAAGGGTTTCGAAGACGTTCCCTGCCACACCCTGTCCGCCGGCCAGCAGCGCCGCGTGGCGCTGGCCCGTTTGTATCTCGACGGCCCGCCGCTATGGATTCTCGACGAACCCTTCACCGCCCTCGACAAACAAGGCGTTGCCCAATTGGAAGAACACCTTGCCGCGCACTGCGAGCAGGGCGGCATGGTTGTCCTGACCACTCACCACACCTTGACGCGCATGCCTGCCGGTTACCGCGACCTCGACCTGGGACGGTGGGCGGTATGAGTGTTTTTGCCCTGTTGGTCGCCCGCGAAGCGCGGTTACTCTGTCGCCGTCCGGCCGAATTGGCCAACCCGCTGGTGTTCTTCGCGATTGTGATTGCGCTGTTCCCGTTGGCGGTGGGCCCCGAGACTAAACTGTTGCAAACCTTGTCTCCGGGACTGGTCTGGGTGGCGGCGCTTTTGTCAGTCCTGCTCTCGCTGGACGGGCTGTTTCGCAGTGATTTTGAAGACGGTTCCCTCGAACAGTGGGTCCTTTCGTCGCACCCCCTGCCACTTCTGGTATTGGCCAAGGTACTGGCACACTGGGCGTTTTCCGGCCTGGCGCTGGTATTGCTCGCGCCGCTGCTGGCGATGATGCTGGGGTTGCCCACCGAATGCCTGCCGGTGTTGCTCCTTTCCTTGTTGCTTGGCACGCCGGTTCTCAGTCTACTGGGCGCCGTAGGTGCGGCACTGACCGTCGGTTTGAAACGCGGTGGCCTGTTGTTGGCCCTGCTGATCTTGCCTTTGTATATCCCGGTGTTGATCCTGGGCAGCGGCGCGTTGCAAGCCGCGCTCCAGGGCATGCCGGCGACCGGTTACCTCCTGTGGCTTGGCAGCCTGGCCGCCCTGGCGGTAACCCTGACACCCTTTGCTATAGCGGCTGGCCTGAAGATCAGCGTCGGCGAATAATGAGGTCTGGTTAAGCGATAGAACCTTAACCAGTAAAGACCCTAAGCTTCTCGCAACGACGAGAAGCAACCGTGATGGAAACAGCATGAACTGGACCTGGTTTCACAAGCTCGGCTCGCCCAAATGGTTTTACGGCATCAGTGGCAAACTGCTGCCGTGGTTGAGCATCGCCGCCGTATTGCTGATCGGCATCGGCCTGGTCTGGGGCCTGGCCTTCGCGCCGCCGGACTATCAGCAAGGCAACAGCTTTCGCATCATCTACATCCACGTGCCTGCCGCGATGCTGGCCCAGTCCTGCTACGTGATGCTGGCGGTGTGCGGCATCGTCGGCCTGGTGTGGAAGATGAAACTGGCGGATGTGGCCCTGCAATGCGCCGCGCCCATCGGTGCCTGGATGACCGCCGTGGCGCTGGTCACCGGCGCGATCTGGGGCAAGCCGACCTGGGGTTCGTGGTGGGTATGGGATGCGCGACTCACCTCGATGCTGATCCTGCTGTTCCTGTACTTTGGCCTGATTGCCCTGGGCAACGCCATCAGCAACCGTGACAGCGCCGCCAAGGCCTGCGCGGTGCTGGCGATCGTCGGCGTGATCAACATCCCGATCATCAAATACTCGGTGGAGTGGTGGAACACCCTGCACCAGGGCGCCACCTTCACCCTCACCGAAAAGCCGGCAATGCCCGTGGAAATGTGGGCGCCGCTGCTGCTGATGGTGCTGGGGTTCTACTGCTTCTTCGGCGCCGTGCTGCTGATGCGCATGCGCCTCGAAGTGCTCAAGCGTGAAGCCCGCACCAGTTGGGTCAAGGCCGAAGTGCAAAACAGCCTGGGAGCCCGTGGATGAGCTTCAACTCTTTCAGTGATTTTCTCGCCATGGGCCATCACGCCCTGTACGTCTGGACGGCCTATGGCATTTGCCTGGCGGTGCTGGCCCTCAACGTCGCCGCGCCGATCCTGGCCCGCAAGCGTTACCTGCAACAAGAGGCGCGTCGTTTGCGCCGGGAGACCGAAAAGTGAATCCGCTGCGTAGAAAGCGTCTGTTGATCATCCTGGCCATCATGGCCGGTGTCGGCATTGCCGTGACCCTGGCCCTGAGCGCCCTGCGGGAGAACATCAACCTGTTCTACACCCCGACCCAGATCGCCAACGGCGAAGCGCCGCTGGATACCCGAATCCGTGCCGGTGGCATGGTCGAGAAAGGCTCGTTGCAACGCTCCGGCGACTCCCTGGACGTCAAGTTCATCGTCACCGACTTCAACAAGTCCGTGACCATCACCTACCGCGGCATCCTCCCGGACCTGTTCCGCGAAGGGCAGGGCATCGTCGCCCTCGGCAAGCTCAACGCCGACGGCGTGGTAGTGGCCGATGAAGTGCTGGCCAAGCACGATGAAAAATACATGCCGCCGGAAGTCACCAAGGCCCTCAAAGACAGCGGCCAATCCGCCCCGACCCCTGCCAAGGAGGGTTAAGTCATGACGTCCGCACTGTTTATTCCGGAGTTGGGCCAGCTGGCGATGATCCTCGCCCTGTGCTTTGCCATCGTCCAGGCCGTGGTCCCGTTGCTGGGCGCCTGGCGCGGTGACCGCCTGTGGATGAGCCTGGCCCAGCCGGCTGCCTGGGGCCAGTTCGCCTTTCTGGTGTTCGCCTTCGGTTGCCTGACCTACGCCTTCATGACCGACGACTTTTCTGTCGCCTACGTCGCCAATAACTCCAACAGCGCCTTGCCCTGGTACTACAAGTTCAGCGCCGTGTGGGGCGCCCACGAAGGTTCGTTGCTGCTGTGGGCATTGATCCTCGGCGGCTGGACCTTTGCCGTCTCGATCTTCTCCCGCCAACTGCCGCAAGTGATGCTGGCCCGGGTGCTGGCGGTGATGGGCATGATCAGCATCGGCTTCCTGCTGTTCCTGATCATGACCTCCAACCCGTTCACCCGCATCCTGCCGCAGATCCCGGTCGACGGGCACGACCTCAACCCGCTGCTGCAAGACATCGGCCTTATCGTGCACCCGCCGATGCTCTACATGGGCTACGTCGGTTTCTCGGTCGCCTTCGCCTTCGCCATCGCCGCCTTGCTCGGCGGGCGTCTCGATGCCGCCTGGGCGCGCTGGTCGCGGCCGTGGACCATCGTCGCCTGGGCATTCCTCGGCATCGGCATCACCCTGGGCTCGTGGTGGGCCTACTACGAACTCGGCTGGGGCGGCTGGTGGTTCTGGGACCCGGTGGAAAACGCCTCCTTCATGCCCTGGCTGGTGGGCACCGCGCTGATTCACTCGCTGGCGGTCACGGAAAAACGCGGCGTGTTCAAAAGCTGGACCGTGTTGCTGGCCATCGCCGCGTTTTCCCTGAGCCTGCTGGGTACGTTCCTGGTGCGTTCCGGCGTGCTGACCTCGGTGCACGCGTTTGCCTCCGACCCGGAGCGCGGCGTGTTCATCCTGATCTTCCTGCTGTTCGTGGTCGGCGGCTCCCTGACGCTGTTCGCCCTGCGTGCGCCAGTGGTCAAGAGCCACGTGGGCTTCAACCTCTGGTCCAGGGAAACCCTGCTGCTGGGCAATAACCTGGTGCTGGTGGTGGCGGCCTCGATGATTCTGCTCGGTACCCTGTACCCGCTGGTGCTGGATGCCCTGAGCGGCGCCAAGCTGTCCGTCGGCCCGCCGTACTTCAACGCGCTGTTCATCCCGTTGATGGCGCTGCTGATGGTGGTGATGGCGGTCGGCGTACTGGTGCGCTGGAAAGACACCCCGGTGAAATGGCTGGTGGGCATGCTCACCCCGGTACTGCTGGGCAGCGCCGCGCTGGCCGTGATCGCCGGTATTGCCTACGGCGACTTCAACTGGGCCGTGCTTGCCACCTTCATGCTCGCGGCCTGGGTATTGCTGGCCGGTGTACGCGACCTGATCGACAAGACCCGCCACAAAGGTTTGATCAAAGGCTTGCCGACCATGACCCGCAGTTACTGGGGCATGCAGGTCGCCCACATCGGCATCGCCGTGTGCGCCCTGGGTGTGGTGTTGTCCAGCCAGAACAGCGCCGAGCGCGACCTGCGCCTGGCCCCCGGCGAGTCCATGGACCTGGCCGGCTATCACTTCATTTTCGAAGGCGCCAAGCACTTCGAAGGGCCGAACTTCACCTCCGACAAAGGCACCGTACGCGTTGTGCGCAACGGTAAGGAAATCGCCGTGCTGCACCCGGAAAAACGCCTGTACACCGTGCAAAGTTCGATGATGACCGAAGCCGGGATCGACGCCGGTTTCACCCGCGACCTCTACGTCGCCCTGGGTGAACCGTTGGGCGATGGCGCCTGGGCCGTGCGGGTCCACGTCAAACCGTTTGTGCGCTGGATCTGGTTCGGCGGCCTGCTCACCGGCTTCGGTGGTTTGCTGGCAGCGATGGACCGGCGCTACCGGGTCAAGGTCAAGAGCCGGGTGCGTGAAGCCCTCGGTCTGCAAGGAGCGCCAGTATGAAGCGTTGGTTGATGGTGTTACCGCTGGCGGCGTTTCTGGTGGTGGCGGTGTTCCTGTATCGCGGGCTGTACCTGGACCCGGCCGAGCTGCCGTCCGCCATGATCGGCAAGCCATTTCCGGCGTTCTCGCTGCCGACCGTGCAGGGCGACAAGACCCTGACCCAGGCTGATTTGCTGGGCAAACCGGCACTGGTCAACGTGTGGGGCACCTGGTGCATTTCCTGCCGCGTGGAGCATCCGGTGCTGAACAAGCTGGCGGAGAAGGGCGTGGTGATCTACGGCATCAACTACAAGGACGACAATGCTGCCGCCCTGAAGTGGCTGGCGGAATTCCACAACCCGTACCAGCTGGATATCCGCGACGAAGACGGCAACCTCGGCCTGAACCTCGGCGTATACGGCGCCCCGGAAACCTTCTTCATCGATGCCAAGGGCGTGATCCGCGACAAGTACGTGGGCGTGATCGACGAAGTGGTGTGGCGCGAGCAACTGGCCGCCAAGTACCAGGCACTGGTGGACGAGGCCAAGCCATGAAGCGTTGGTTAGCCGCCGCTGTGTTGGGCTTGAGCATGGTCGGCGTGGCCCACGCCGCCATCGACACCTACGAATTTGCCAAGGACGGAGACCGCGAGCGTTTTCGCGAACTGACCAAGGAGCTGCGCTGCCCCAAGTGCCAGAACCAGGACATCGCCGACTCCAACGCACCGATCGCCGCCGACCTGCGCAAAGAGATTTTCCGCATGCTCGGCGAGGGCAAGGACAATCAGCAGATCATCGACTTCATGGTCGACCGCTACGGTGACTTCGTGCGCTACAAGCCGGCGCTCACCGGCAAGACTGCGCTGCTGTGGTTCGGCCCCGCCGGGTTGTTGCTCACAGGCTTAGTCGTTATGGCGGTGATTGTGCGCCGCCGTCGTGTCGCCCCGGCCGATGGCTCGGACTCGCTTTCCGTCGACGAGCGTCAACGCCTCGACCAACTGCTGGACAAAAAAACTGATGATTGATTTCTGGCTCGCAGCAGGTCTGCTGCTTCTGATTGCCTTGAGTTTCCTGCTGATCCCGGTGTTACGCGGCCGCCGTGCCCAGCGTGAAGAGGATCGCACTGCATTGAACGTGGCGCTGTACCAGGAACGCGTGGCGGAACTGCAAACCCAGCAGACCGAAGGCGTGCTGGATGCGGCCCAGCTGGACAGCGGTCGCGCTGAAGCGGCCCGTGAGTTGCTGGCGGATACCGAGGGTGTGGAAAAGCCCCGGGAATCGCGCCTCGGCAAACCGTTGCCGTTGCTCGCGGCGTTTCTGGTGCCGGTGTTGGGCGTGGCGCTGTACCTGCATTACGGTGCCAGTGACAAGGTCGAACTGACCCGCGAATTCTCCCAGCCGCCGGTGTCCATGGAAGACATGACCCGCCGCCTGGAGCGCGCCGCAGCGGCCCAGCCGGACTCGCCGGAAGGCCTGTACTTCCTCGGTCGTGCCTACATGGCCCAGGACCGTTCCGCCGATGCGGCGAAAATCTTCGAGCGCACCGTGGCCCTGGCCGGTCGCCAGCCCGAGTTGCTCGGCCAGTGGGCCCAGGCCCAGTACTTTGCCGACAACAAACAGTGGTCGCCCAAGGTCCAGGCCCTGACCGACGAAGCACTGAAACTCGACCCGAAGGAAGTCACCAGCCTCGGCCTGCTGGGCATCGCCGCCTTTGAAGGCCAGCGTTACCAGGAAGCGATCGACTACTGGAACCGCCTGCTGGCGCAACTGCCACCGGACGACAATTCCCGTGCCGCGCTGCAAGGCGGGATCGACCGGGCCGCCGAGAAGCTCAAGGAGAGCGGCGGCAGCGTGGCGCCCGTGAAGGCAGAAAAACAGATACAAGTGCGGGTGGACCTGGCCGCCGATGTGAAGGCCAAGGCCTTGCCGACCGACAGCGTGTTCATCTTCGCCCGTGCCGTCAAAGGCCCGCCGGCGCCCCTGGCCGCCAAGCGCGTGACCGTGGCCGACCTGCCGATCACCGTCGAGCTGGGCGACAGCGACGCGATGATGCCGCAGTTGAAACTGTCCAACTTTCCCGAAGTCCAACTGGTTGCGCGCATATCCCGGGCAGGTGTTCCCACAGCTGGCGAGTGGATCGGCCGCAGCCAACCCCTGGCCAGCAGCACCACTGCGCTGCAGCAGCTGACCATCGACAGTCCGGACCAATAATTCGAGGAAATGCCCATGACCGCTATCGCACGTATCACCCTGCTCAGCCTGGTATTGGGGTTGAGTGCTTGTGCGGTCCATCGGCCTCCGTCGCCTACCGGGCCGACTATTCCACCGACAGGGCCGTCGACCCAGCCGAGCACACAGCCAGGCACCCAGCCCTCAGGCCCAGTGATCAAACCGTCGAAGCCGGTGCCGAGCTCCTCGCCGACCTTCGCACCGCCACCGGGTGCGGCCAGCCACTGGGACGGGAAGATGCAGGTGTATGTGCTGGATGAACAGCCGGATACGTTCTACCGCCAGCGCACCTACTACCGCTGGAGCAACGGCTGGAGCCGGTCCATCAGCCCGAACGGGCCTTGGGAAGAGACCGATGTCCATGGCGTACCGCCGGGGTTGAGCAAGCAGTACGCACAATGAAAAAAGGCGACCTTCGGGTCGCCTTTTTCATGGCTGGTTTGGAATACAGTCCACCCAACAACAAAGCTCAAATGTGGGAGCGGGCTTGCTCGCGAATACGGCGTGTCAGCCAACAAATCGGGCACTGATATACCGTATTCGCGAGCAAGCCCGCTCCCACATTTTGAATCTCGTTTGATTTGAAATTACGCCAGCTCCTCAGTCTGCCTGGGCGCGCTTGTCCAGTGGACCACCCCGGCAATCACCCCCAGCATCACCCCAAACTCCACAATCCCCATCCAGCCCAACCGCGCCATTAACCAGCCGCTGACTGTCGCCCCCACCGCACCGCCAAAAAACGTCGCCGTCATGTACAAACTATTGATGCGGCCCTGGGCTTTCGGGTCCACCGCAAACGCCCGGGTCTGGTTGGAAACCAAGCCCGACTGCACGCCGATATCCAGCACGATCACCCCCAGCACCAGCAAGATAATCGAAGTCTCGGCACCCGCCAGCAGCAGGAACGCCAAGGTCACAATCCCGATACTCGCCCCAATCACCTTGCGCGAACCCAGCCTGTCGGAAGCCCGCCCACCGAGCGACGCCGCCAACGCACCCGCCGCACCGATAATCCCGAAGCCACCGGCCCAGGCACTGCCCAATTGCCATGGCCCATGAGCCAACAGTGCTGCCAGATTCACCCAAAACGCATTGAAGCAAGCCCACAACAACGCCTGCACCATCATTGATTGGCGAATCGGGCTGTTGTCGCGCATCAGCGGCCACAGCGAAGCCAGCAGGCGAGGGTAGGACAGGTTGGTGCTCGGCACGCCTTGTGGCAGCAGCCTGGCGGCACCGATCCACACCGGGATCATGAAGGCCGCCTCCATCGCGTACACCGCCCGCCAGCCATAAGCCTCACCGACTACGCCGGCGATCGTGCGCCCGAGCAGGATGCCGACCATGATCCCGCTGACCACCGTGCCCACATTGCGCCCGCGTTCGTGGGGCTGCGACATCACCGCCGCGAACGGCACCAGTTGCTGCGGTACACAGCTCACAATCCCCAAGCCGAAAGACGCCCCGATCAGCGCCCAGATGCCCGGTGAAAACGCTGCCGCCAGGGCGAAACAGAACGCCAGGGCAATCTGCCCCAGCACCAGCTTACGGCGGTCAAAACGGTCGCCCATCGGCAGCAGCAACGCCAGCCCGGTAGCAAAACCCAGCAGGGCGGAACCGGCCACCAGATCCACGGTGGTCACGTCCACGCCCATGTCCGAAGCGATCAGCGGCAGGATCGGCTGGGTGCAGTAAATATTGGTAATCACCGCGCCGGCGATCACCGCCATCATGATGATCTTGCCGCGCGGCGCGACCGCAGGCGCTGTGGAAGGTTGGGATGTCATCGGCAGGCCACTCACGGCGCTCTCCTTCAATGCAGATCTCCGGGAAGGAGATGAGTGGCCAACGTTACGCACTCGCGCTTGGCAGGATAATCCCCTAGGATTTGGAATCATCCTTCCAGAATTTGATAGGTTGCCATGAACCGTCTTGAATCCATGTCCATCTTCGTTGCCGTGGTTGATGCAGGCAGCCTGACCGCTGCGGCGCGGCGCCTCGACATGCCGCTGGCCAGCGTCAGCCGCAAGGTGGCTGAACTTGAGACGCACCTGAAAACCCGCCTGCTGCACCGCACCACGCGCCAGCTGTCGTTGACCGATGCCGGCGCCTCCTACCTCGACGCGTGCCGGCGCATTCTTGAAGACATCAGCGAGGCCGAGCGCGCGGCCACTGGCGAATATTCCCAGCCCCGGGGCGAACTGGTCGTTACCGCGCCAGTGGTCTTCGGGCGGCTGCACATCGTGCCGGTGGTGGCGGAATTCCTCGCGCAGTACCCGGAGATCGACATCAACCTGATCCTCACCGACCGCGTCGTGCACCTGATGGAAGAACACTGCGACGTCGCGGTGCGCATTGGCGAGTTGCCCGACAGCTCGCTCAAGGCCATGCAGGTGGGCACGGTGCGGCGGGTGGTGTGCGCCAGCCCGGCGTACCTGGCCGCTCGCGGTGTACCCGCTGAGCCCCAGGACTTGGCGGGGCATGACTGCATCACCTTCGAAGTGCTGGCGTCCCAAGGGGCGTGGGGATTTGGCGCGGGTAAAACCGGGCTCTCGGTACCGGTGCATTCGCGGTTGTCGGTGAACACCGCAGAAGCAGCGATTGCAGCGGCGACGTTAGGAGTGGGGGTGATTCGGGTGCTGTCGTATCAGGTGGCGGATGCGCTGCGGGAGGAGGCGTTGGCGGTGGTGCTTGAGGCGTTCGAGTCGGCGCCGCTGCCCATCAGTTTGGTGCATAAAGGCCAGTCACCGTTGCCGCTGAAACTGCGCGCGTTTCTGGATTTTGTAATGCCGCGGTTGCGCGCCCGCATCGCTCAATAACACCGGGCAGTTTGAACCTGATGAAAATCAAAATGTGGGAGCGGGCTTGCTCGCGAAAGCGGTGGATCAGTCACCCGATGTATTGACTGACCCTCTGCATTCGCGAGCAAGCCCGCTCCCACATTGGATTTATGTTGCCAGTTGGATTTCGGTTTTGATCAGGCCACCGGGCACTCTCGATCCAGCGCTCTATCCACCAACAACAATCCCAACTCCAGCAGTTGTTGCATCGCCAATACCAGGCTGCGGTCTTTGCCATCAATGTTTTCGGAAAGGTCCAACGCCATTGCATTGGCAGACTGGAGTGTTTCGTAGGCGTTGCTCAGCAGTGCTTCCGTTTCAACGTTGGCTGATACGGTGAACAGACTGAAGTGGTTTTTTTCATTGGTGGACGCTTTGGTTTCGGCGGGTTTCAGGTAGTGATCGATGGCCCGCTGGGCGGCGTCCTGAAGCTTGTTTTTTTCAGACTTGGAGCCAGACGTTTCTGGCGGATTAGGCGTGACCTTGTACATGCAATGACTCTCCATTCAGTGGGAGCTCACCACATCTGCGACCAAGCAGGTGGGTGGCGAGCTGTACGCAGGTTGGTCGACCAGGGAATGGAAACCCGGCAGGGCCAGGGCCCTCCCACGCACAGCTCGCCATAAAGCGAACACGATAATGCCGCTTGCGCGGCACTGTGCGCCATTCTAACCCGGGCGACCAAACCCGATCGCTGATGAGCAGCGACTTGGAGAGGCTAGCGGCGAGTTAAGGCTGCTGCAAGCCATAGAGATCGTAGGAAAAATCACCGATTTACCGGGATCTTGATTATTCCTGAAGCGATACTTCGGCAAGGCGCGGCTTTAGAAACTCCAGGGCATCTTTAAACACCTGATGCCACTCTTCTGACGGTTCGCCCGCCAGCGGGTGCCAGAAGAACTGGAACTCGTGGCTGCCATCATCCTCTGCAAAATGGGTCCAGGTATCTGGCAGGTCTTCAGGGATCAGGCATTGATGAAAGGCCCATGTATGCCCCGTGGACGCTGAGTGCCAAGTGCCCAGGTCACGTATCACCTTGCCGGTTATCCCGGCCTCTTCAAGCAACTCTCTAACTGCCGCAGCCTCGGTACTTTCGCCAGGCTCCAAGCTGCCCTTGACCAGTTGAAGACCTGCAAGTGGGTGTTTGAAGGCGAGGATTTCCAGGGATTGGCGGGTTCGCAGGATGACCGGACATGCCTTGTCTTTTCCCATCACGTTGTCCTTTTGCACATATTGGCGGCCAGCTATTGCACCACAGTCCGGCACATTTCCAATGCCGGGCGAAGACCTTGTGGCGAGGGAGCTTGCTCCCGCTGGACTGCGAAGCAGGCCCAAGTCAGCCACTTCAGTACATCTGACAGACCGTGTCACCCAGGCTTGGGGCCGCTGCGCAGCCCAGCGGGAGCAAGCTCCCTCGCCACAGGTTAGGTATGGATCGTTCCCACGCTCTGCGTGGGAATGCATCCCGTGACGCTCCGCGTCACCACTGCGCAAGACTTCAATGGACGCAGAGCGTCCGAGGCGGCATTCCCACGCAGAGCGTTGGGAACGATCAACGTCCTACAGCTACTTCCAACCTTTCATCAAACCTTCATCAAACGGTTTTACTCCAGTCATGTGCAAGTCATAGGGCTGACACAGCCCGCGCCTACTGTCGTTTGAACTCAAACGCAGCCACGGATGGCTGTTCAACCAGACAGAGAAGCCCATGACTCCAGCTATCCATGTCGATCATCTGAACAAGACCTTTGCGAAGAAATCCGCGCTGGTCGACCTCGAACTCACCGTTGCCACCGGTGAGATGGTCGCGCTGATTGGCGCTTCCGGCTCCGGCAAGTCCACCTTGCTGCGCCACCTCGCGGGCCTGGCCTGTTGCGACAAGAGCAACGGCGGCAGCGTCAAGGTGCTGGGCCGGGAAGTGCAGGCCAGCGGGCGGTTGAATGGCAAGGTGCGGCGCCTGCGCGCCGACATCGGCTACATCTTCCAGCAGTTCAACCTGGTCAACCGCCTGAGCGTGCTCGACAACGTACTGCTCGGTTGCCTGGGCCGCATGCCGCGCTGGCGCGGCAACCTCGGTTTGTTCAACACCGAGGAAAAACAGTTCGCCATGGAATCCCTGGCCCGCGTCGGCCTGGCAGACCTGGCCAGCCAGCGCGCCTCCACCTTGTCCGGCGGCCAGCAGCAACGCGTGGCAATCGCCCGCGCTTTGACGCAACGCGCCGAAGTGATCCTGGCGGATGAACCCATCGCCTCCCTGGACCCAGAGTCGGCGCGCAAGGTCATGGAGATCCTCGCCGACATCAACGGCCGCGACGGCAAGACCGTGGTGGTCACCCTGCACCAGGTCGATTACGCCATGCGTTATTGCCCGCGAGCCGTGGCGCTCAAGGGCGGGCGGATTCACTTCGACGGCCAGGCCAGCGAGCTGAGCAGCCAGTTCCTCAACGATTTGTACGGTGCCGATGTCGACACCAGCCTGATGTTTTCCGACCAGACCCGCACACCCGTCGTCCCCGCACGGTTGGCCCTGGCCCGCGCTTGAAACCTTACTAACGACCCACAGGAATCCTCTCCATGTTGAACCGTATCGGTCATGTGTTTCTGTCTGCCGTGCTGCTTGCCAGCGTGGCCATGGGCACTGCCCAGGCCGCCGACAAGGCGATCAATTTCGGCATCATGTCCACCGAGTCTTCGCAGAACCTCAAGAGCATCTGGCAGCCCTTCCTGGATGACATGCACAAGAAGACCGGCCTCACCATCAACGCCACCTTCGCTTCCGACTACGCCGGCCTGATCCAGGGCATGCGCTTCAACAAGGTCGACGTGGCCTGGCTGGGCAACAAGGCCGCGATGGAAGCGGTGGACCGTTCCAACGGGGAAATCTTCGCCCAGACCGCCGCCGCCAACGGGGCTGCCGGTTACTGGAGCGTGCTGATCGTGCGCAAGGACAGCCCGATCAACAACGTCGATGACATGCTCAAGAACGCCAAGAACCTGACCTTCGGCAACGGTGACCCGAACTCCACTTCGGGCTACCTGGTACCCGGCT
This sequence comes from Pseudomonas sp. E6002, assembly GCF_013385565.1. Classification (NCBI taxonomy): domain Bacteria; kingdom Pseudomonadati; phylum Pseudomonadota; class Gammaproteobacteria; order Pseudomonadales; family Pseudomonadaceae; genus Pseudomonas; species Pseudomonas sp. E6002. The sequence continues at coordinate 342,366 of NZ_JACAPT010000001.1, forward strand.
ACTACGTGTTCGCCAAGAACCACGTCGACGCCGCCACCGCCTTCAAGCGCACCCTCAACTCCAGCCATGAAGTCAACGCATTGAGCGTGGCCAAGGGGCAGTTGGACGTCGCCACCTTCAACACCGAAAGCTGGGACCGCCTGGAAGTCACCCAGCCGGACAAGGCCGCCATGCTCAAGGTGATCTGGAAGTCGCCGCTGATCCCGGCCGACCCGATGGTGTGGAGCAAGGCCCTGAGCGACAGCGAGAAGACCAAGATCCGCGACTTCTTCGCCAACTACGGTGACACCGACGAAGAGAAGGCCGTGCTGAAGAACATGCAACTGGGCAAGTTCCTCAAGTCCAGCGACGACCAGCTGTTGCCGATCCGCCAACTGGAGCTGTTCAAGCAGCGCACCACCATCAGCGCCGACGACAAGCTGGAAGCGGCTGACAAGGCCAGGAAGCTCGCCGACATCGACGCCGACCTGGCCAAGCTGCAAGAGCGCATCACCGAACTGGACAAGAAGACCGCAGCCAACGGCTAACCCCCTGTAGGAATCGGGTTCATGTGGGAGCGGGCTTGCTCGCGAATTCGGTGTGTCATTCAACGCATCCGGCGACTGAGTCACCGCATTCGCGAGCAAGCCCGCTCCCACATTAAGCCCAGTTCCAACCCTACACCGAGAGTGACCCATGACTACCTTGCATGCTGAAGCAGTGGGCAAAAGGACTTGGCCGCAATACCTGGGCTGGGGCCTGTTCCTGATCCTGCTGGCCTGGGCCTGGCACGGCGCCGAGATGAACCCGCTGGCGCTGTACCGCGATTCCGGAAACATGGCGACCTTCGCCGCCGACTTCTTCCCGCCGGACTTCCACGAATGGCGCTCCTACCTCAAGGAGATGATCGTCACCGTGCAAATCGCCCTCTGGGGCACGGTGCTGGCGATCGTCTGCTCGGTGCCCCTGGGCATCCTGTGCGCCGACAACATCACCCCATGGTGGATTCACCAGCCGCTGCGCCGGGTGATGGACGCCTTCCGTTCGATCAACGAAATGGTGTTCGCGATGTTGTTCGTGGTCGCCGTCGGCCTCGGTCCTTTTGCCGGTGTCCTGGCCTTGTGGATCAGCACCACCGGGGTCCTCGCCAAGCTGTTTGCCGAAGCCGTCGAAGCCATCGACCCGGGCCCCGTTGAAGGTGTGCGAGCCACCGGTGCCAGTGCCTTGCAGGAAGTGATCTACGGCGTGATCCCGCAAGTGATGCCGCTGTGGGTGTCCTACGCGCTCTACCGCTTCGAGGCCAACGTGCGTTCGGCGACGGTGGTGGGGATGGTCGGTGCCGGCGGGATCGGCGTGATCCTCTGGGAGAACATCCGCGCGTTCCAGTTCGTGCAGACCTGCGCGGTGCTGCTGGTGATCATCGTGGTGGTGAGCTGTATCGACGTGCTGTCCCAACGCCTGCGCAAGCAGTTCATCTGACGTCGGAGGGGTGCCCCAGGGCACTTTTTTTAAGCATGCAGTTGTCTAGACAAGATGAGCCGGTGTACCGCGAACTCGCTGACATCCTGCGCCGCGAACTGAGCAGCTACCAGGCCGGTGAATTCCTGCCGGGCGAGGTGCAACTGGCTGAACGCTTCGGCGTCAACCGCCACACCCTGCGCCGCGCCATCGACGAGCTGGTGTTCGAAGGCAGCCTGTTGCGCCGCCAGGGCAAAGGCACCCAGGTGCTGGACCGCCCGCTGATTTACCCGATGGGCGCCGAGACCTCCTACAGCCAGTCCTTGTCGGCCCAAGGCGTGGGCGTGGAAGCGATGCTGCTCAAGCGCCGCTACTGCTTTGCCAGCCGCGAAGAGGCCCAGCAACTGGGCATCGCCGAGATGGCGCCGATGATCGAGCTGCAAACCCTGCGCAAGCTCGATCACCAGCCGGTCAGCCTGATCCGCCACCGTTACTGCGCCAGCCATGCGCCGCTGCTGGCGGACTACAACGGCGGCTCGCTGCGCCACTACCTGCGTGAGCGTGACATGCCGTTGACCCGTACCCAAAGCCTGATCGGCGCGCGTTTGCCCAACCGCGACGAAGCCGCACTGCTGATGATGCCCCGGCACTTGCCGGCGCTCACCGTATTCACCCTTTCCCGCGATCGCGACGGCCGCCCGGTGGAGCTGGCGCAGTCCACCAGCCGTTCGGATCGCTTCCAGTACCAAGTGGTGACCTGATGGAGACCCCGATGAACCTGTCCCCGCGTCAACACTGGATCGGCGTGCTCGCCCGCGCCTTTCGCAGTGAATTGCTGCCCCATGAAGACGCCCTGCGCGACGTGGATTACCAACTGATCCGCGCCCCGGAAATCGGTATGACCCTGGTGCGTGGCCGCATGGGCGGCAATGGCGCGCCGTTCAACCTCGGCGAAATGAGCGTGACCCGCTGCGTGGTGCGCCTGGCTGACGGGCGCACCGGCTACAGCTACCTGGCCGGGCGCGACAAGGTCCACGCCGAACTGGCGGCCCTGGCGGATGCGCATTTGCAGGGCGCGCACCCGAGCCCCTGGCTCAGCGACCTGATCGGCGCACTGGCCAACGCCCAGGCCGAGCGCCGGGCGCAAAAAGAGGCCGACACCGCCGCCACCAAGGTCGAGTTCTTCACCCTGGTTCGAGGAGAAAACTGATGAATGCCCAACGCTTGCAACCGGCCTTTGTAGACCCGGTGCTGGACGCCCAGCGCGGTTTTCGCGGGGCCCTCAAGGCCCTCGCCGAGCCCGGCCTGATCCAGTCCTTGCCCGCGGCCCCCAGCCTTGAAGGCCTGGCGCCGGCTACCTATGCGCTGTGCCTGGCGCTGCTGGATATGGACACGCCGCTGTGGCTGGCGCCGTGCTTCGACACGCCGCTGATCCGCGCCAACCTGGCCTTCCACTGCGGCTGCCCGCTGACCGCCAACCGGGAAGAGGCCGCGTTCGCCTTGCTCGGTGAACAGGACTTGCTCGACCTCAGCGGCTTCGACCACGGCAATGACCGCTACCCGGATCAGTCCTGCACCTTGCTGGTCCAGTTGACCGACCTGGAAGCCGGTCGCGCCTTGAACTGGCGCGGTCCGGGGATCAAGACCCAGCGTCAGGTCAACCTGCCCGTACCCCAGGCGTTCTGGCTGGAACGTCAACGCCGCGAGACGTTTCCCCGTGGCCTGGACGTGTTGTTCGCCGCCGGCCATCACCTGATCGGCCTGCCACGCAGCACTCGAATTGCACAGGAGCATGCCTGATGTACGTAGCCGTCAAGGGTGGCGAACAGGCCATCGACAATGCCCACCGCCTGCTGGCGAAAAAACGCCGGGGCGATACTTCCATTGCGGAATTGAGCGTGGAGCAGATCCGCGAGCAACTGCCGCTGGCGGTCGCGCGAGTGATGAGCGAAGGCTCGCTGTACGACACGGAGCTGGCCGCACTGGCGGTCAAGCAAGCGGCGGGGGATCTGGTGGAAGCGATCTTCCTGCTGCGGGCCTACCGCACCACGTTGCCGCGCTTCAGCCCGAGCCTGCCGATCGATACCGTGCAGATGTCACTGAGCCGGCGTTTGTCGGCGACTTTCAAGGACGTGCCGGGCGGGCAACTGCTGGGCCCGACCTTCGATTACACCCACCGCCTGCTGGACTTTGCGCTGCTGGCCGAAGGTGAATACCCGGGCCCGCAAACCACGCCGGATGCGACTCTGGAACCGTGCCCTCGGGTACTCGGCCTGCTGGCCAAGGAAGGGCTGATCAAGAACGAATCCGACGACACCGGCAGCGTCGCCGACATCACCCGCGACCCGCTGGAATACCCGGCCAACCGCGCCCAGCGCCTGCAAGCCCTGGCCCGTGGCGATGAAGGTTTCCTGCTGGCACTGGGTTACTCGACCCAGCGCGGCTACGGTCGCAACCACCCGTTTGCCGGTGAGATTCGCATCGGCGACGTCGAGGTGTGGATCGACCCGGAAGAGCTGGGTTTCCCGGTCTGCCTGGGCAGCATCGAAGTCACCGAGTGCGAGATGGTCAACCAATTCGTCGGCTCGGCCACCGAGCTGGCGCAGTTCACCCGGGGCTACGGCCTGGCATTCGGGCATGCCGAACGCAAGGCGATGGGCATGGCCCTGGTGGACCGCTCGCTGCGGGCTAATGAGTTCAACGAAGAGATCGTCTCGCCGGCCCAGCAGGAAGAATTCGTGCTGTCCCACTGCGACAACGTCGAGGCGGCGGGCTTCGTTTCCCACCTCAAATTGCCTCACTACGTGGACTTCCAGTCCGAGCTGGAACTGATCCGCAAACTGCGCCAACCGGCCGAGGGCACCCGCCATGAATGACCTGACTCAAGCGCCTGCGCGTGACCCGGCGTACAACTTTGCCTACCTCGACGAGCAGACCAAACGCATGATCCGCCGCGCCTTGCTCAAGGCCGTGGCGATCCCCGGTTACCAGGTGCCGTTCGGTGGCCGCGAGATGCCGCTGCCTTACGGTTGGGGCACCGGCGGCATGCAACTGACCGCCGCGATCCTGGGGGCTGACGACGTGCTCAAGGTGATCGACCAGGGCGCCGACGACACCACCAACGCCGTGTCGATCCGCCGCTTTTTCGCCCGTACGGCGGGCGTCGCCACCACCGAAAGCACCCCGGACGCGACGGTGATCCAGACCCGCCACCGCATCCCGGAAACCCCGTTGCAGGCCGACCAGATCATGGTCTACCAGGTGCCGATCCCGGAGCCGCTGCGTTTTATCGAACCGTCGGAAACCGAGACCCGCACCATGCACGCCCTGAATGACTACGGGGTGATGCACGTAAAGCTCTACGAGGACATCGCCACCTTCGGCCATATCGCCACCAGCTACGCCTACCCGGTGATGGTGGATGAGCGCTACGTGATGGACCCCTCGCCAATCCCGAAATTCGACAACCCGAAACTCGACATGAGCCCGGCGCTGATGCTGTTCGGTGCCGGTCGCGAAAAGCGCCTGTACGCGGTGCCGCCGTACACCCAGGTCACCAGCCTCGACTTTGAAGACCATCCGTTCGAAGTGCAGAAGTGGGAACACACCTGCGCGATCTGCGGCAGCCATGAATCGTTCCTCGATGAGCTGATTCTCGACGACGCCGGTACCCAGAGTTTTGTGTGTTCCGACACCTGGTACTGCGCCCAACGGGTCAAGGAGAACAACCAGTGAGCCAGCCTCTTTTGCAAGTGCGTGACCTGTCGTTGTTGTACGGGGAAGAGAAGGGCTGCCAGGACGTCAGCTTCGATTTGTACCCCGGTGAAGTGTTGGGGATTGTTGGTGAGTCGGGCTCAGGCAAGTCCACCTTGCTCTCGCTGCTCAGCGGGCGTCTGCCACCGCAGGCCGGCCACATCGGCTATCGCGGCAAGGACGGTGAATGGCTGGATCTGTACAGCGCCAGCGAAGCCGAACGCCGCACCTTGCTGCGCACCGAATGGGGCTTTGTCGAGCAAAACCCACGGGACGGTTTGCGCATGGGGGTCTCTGCCGGCGCCAATATCGGCGAGCGCCTGATGGCCCAGGGCGTGCGCAACTATGAGCAACTGCGTGGCGCCGGCCTCGACTGGCTGGGCCAGGTGGAAATCGACCCGCAGCGTATCGACGACTTGCCCCGGACCTTCTCCGGCGGCATGCAGCAGCGCCTGCAAATCGCCCGCAACCTGGTCTCCAGCCCGCGCCTTGTGTTTATGGACGAACCCACCGGCGGCCTGGACGTGTCGGTACAGGCGCGCTTGCTCGACCTGCTGCGCGGCCTCGTTCGCGAGCTGGATCTGGCGGTGGTGATCGTCACCCACGACCTCGCCGTGGCGCGCCTGCTGGCCGACCGCCTGATGGTGATGCGCCGTTCCCGCGTGGTGGAAACCGGGCTGACGGACCAGATCCTCGACGATCCACAGCACCCTTACTCTCAACTGCTGGTGTCTTCGGTATTGCAGCCATGATGAATGCCTTGATCGAGGTCCGTGACCTCTCGAAAACCTTCACCTTGCACCAGCAGAACGGCGTGGTGCTGAACGTGCTGCGCGGGGTGGAGTTCAGTGTGAAAGGCGGTGAGTGCCTGGTGCTGCATGGCCAGTCCGGCGCCGGTAAAAGCACGTTGCTGCGCACCCTGTACGGTAACTATCTGCCGGCGGGCGGCAGCATCCGGGTACAGCACCTTGGCGAATGGCTGGAGCTGGTTGGTGCCGAGCCGCGTGAGGTGTTGCAGGTGCGCCAGCAGACCCTGGGCTACGTCAGCCAGTTTCTGCGGGTGATCCCGCGGGTGGCCTGCCTGGATGTGGTGATGGAGCCCGCCCTGGCCCGTGGCTGGTCGAAGGCCAATGCACAGTCGCGCGCCGAGCATCTGCTGACCCGCCTGAATATCCCGCAACGCCTGTGGCAGCTGGCACCCGGTACGTTCTCCGGCGGCGAGCAACAGCGGGTCAACATCGCCCGCGGCTTCATGGTGGATTGGCCGGTGATGCTGCTGGACGAACCCACCGCGTCCCTCGACGACAGCAACCGCCAGGTGGTGCTGGAACTGATGAACGAAGCCAAGGCTGCTGGCGCGGCCTTGATCGGCATCTTCCACGACCGTGCCGCCCGTGAAGCGGTCGCCGACCGCCATTTCGACATGACCCCCGCGCCTGTTGCCCAAGAGGAATACGCCCATGCCCGCTGAACAGATCCTCAGTAATGCCCGGCTGGTGACGGCTGATCGCATGTTCCTTGGCAGCGTCGTGCTGCGTGACGGGCTGATCGTCGACATCGCCGAAGGCCGCAGCCAACTGCCCCAGGCCCAGGACCTTGACGGGGATTTCCTGTTGCCGGGCCTGGTGGAACTGCACACCGACAACCTGGAAAAACACATGACCCCGCGCCCCGGCGTAGACTGGCCGTCGACCTCGGCGGTGCTCAGCCATGATGCGCAGATCATCGCGGCCGGCATCACCACGGTGTTCGACGCGGTGTCCATCGGCGACGTAAACCCCAAGGGCAACCGCATGCAGAAACTGCCGGCGATGCTCAATGCCATCGCGGCGGCAGAAAGCGCCGGCCTGACCCGCGCCGAACACCACCTGCACCTGCGCTGCGAGCTGTGCCACCCCGACACCCTGAGCGTGTTCCGCGACCTGGTGGAAAACCCATTGGTGCAGTTGGTGTCAGTGATGGACCACTCGCCGGGCCAGCGCCAGTTCGTGCTTGAATCCAAGTACCGTGAGTACTACATGGGCAAGTACCACCTGAACGACGAGACCATGGACGCGTTCATCAAGCTGCAAATGGCCAACTCCAGGGAGTACAGCGACCGCTACCGCGCCGCGATCGTCGAGCATTGCCTGGAACGCGGCCTGTCGGTGGCCAGCCATGACGATGCGACGTTGGCGCATGTGGAGGAGTCGGCGCGCTATGGCATGACCATCGCCGAATTCCCCACCACCCTGGAGGCGGCCCGTGGCTGCCGGCAACTGAACATGAAAGTTCTGATGGGCGCGCCGAACGTGGTGCGTGGCGGGTCCCACTCGGGTAATGTGGCCGCCGTCGGCCTGGCCGCCGAAGGATTGCTGGATATACTTTCCAGTGACTACTACCCGGCCAGCCTGTTGCAGGCGGCGTTCGTGCTGGCCAATCAACAGGACGGCGGCGACCTTTCTCGGGCGGTCAGGATGATCAGCCTGGCGCCCGCGCACGCGGCGGGCCTCAGCGATCGCGGCGAAATCGCCACGGGTCTGCGGGCCGACCTGGTGCAAGCCAGGAGCCGCGACGGACTGCCCGTGGTCCAACAAGTGTGGCGACAAGCGAAGAGGGTGTTTTGATGGCAGGCAGGTTGATCTATCTCATCGGACCATCGGGTTCGGGCAAGGACAGCCTGCTGGATGCCGCACGACCGCGTCTGGCCGAGCGTGGTTGCCGCATTGTGCGGCGGGTCATCACCCGCTCGGCGGAAGCGGTGGGCGAAGCGGCGCAGGGTGTGAGCCCGGCGCAGTTTGCCGCAATGGAGGCCGAGGGCGCATTTGCCCTCAGCTGGCACGCCAACGGGTTGTCCTATGGCATCCCGCGGGAAATCGATGAGTGGCTGGCGGCGGGGCACGATGTGCTGGTCAACGGCTCCCGCGGCCACCTGGCGCAAACCCGGCTGCGTTACCCGAACCTGCTGGTGGTGCTGCTGACGGTAGACCAAGGGGTGTTGCGCCAGCGCTTGCTGGCGCGGGGTCGCGAATCCCTGGCGGATATTGATCTGCGCCTGGCGCGCAATGCGCGATTCGCCGAGGGATTGAGCGCTGCTGCAGACGTGTTCCTGCTCGACAATTCCGGCCAACTGGAACACACGGTCGAGCGCTTGCTGGGCTGCCTCGACGGGCAACCTGCATGCGCCTGACACTGCTGGGCACCGGCGATGCGCGGCAAGTCCCGGTGTATGGCTGCGAGTGCGCCGCCTGTGGCCTGGCCCGCCATGACCAGAGCCTGCGCCGCCGCCCATGCAGCGCATTGATCGAGTGTGGCGACCAGCGCTGGTTGATCGACAGCGGGTTGCCCGACCTCACCGAGCGCTTCCCGCCGCGCAGCTTCAACGGGATTCTCCAGACCCATTACCATGCCGATCATGCCCAGGGTCTGCTGCATCTGCGCTGGGGCCAGGGGCTGGTGATTCCGGTGCATGGGCCGGTGGATCCGGAAGGGTTGTCCGACCTGTACAAGCACCCCGGCATCCTCGATTTCAGCCAGCCGTTTGCCGAGTTTGAAACCCGCCGGTTGGGTGAACTGAGCGTCACCGCGTTACCGCTGCTGCATTCCAAGCCCACCCTGGGGTATCTGCTGGAAGGTGAAGGGCGGCGCATTGCCTACCTTACCGACACCGTCGGCCTGCCACCCGCCACCCGCGATTGGCTGCAACGCGAGCCGCTGGATGTGCTGGTACTCGATTGCTCCATGCCGCCGCAACCGCAGGCACCGCGCAATCACAATGACCTGACGCTGGCATTGCAGTGTATTGAGGAGGTGGGTGCGCAGTTGGGGGTGCTGACCCATGTGGGGCATACGCTGGATGCGTGGTTGTTGCAGCATCGGCGGGAGCTGCCGCGGCATGTGACGGTGGGCTGGGATGGGCGGGTGATTTAGCGTGGGAAGTTATGTCAAGCGGTGAGGTCCTGATCGCCGGTGGATTTGGATGAAAAGTTTGAGTGGATGTATCTTTGTTGATGCCGGTTTGGAGTATTCATATTGGCGGCATTGTGTAGATTTTTGTTTTTTTTCTGATAAACCAAGGCGCTGCCGCAACGGCTGGTGTGTGTTCAGTTGTTGAAATTGCAAGTAATTTATTGAGTTTCTTAGCGGGTGTTTCATCGCTTTTAAGTGTTTCGATGAGAACTAAATAAGCGCTGTCCCGTGCTTTCCATGCATGGGAGCTTAATGGCTGATGCCGATTGTTCCGGCTCGTCTATTAATTAATAAAGAGTGCTCTTTCTCATGAACGTTTTTGACGCGATCTCCATCAGGCCCATGCTTCAAAACTTGCCGGAGTCTGACCCCGGTCCGACTGGCTTCGGCGCGAAAGCCAAGCCGACCTACACCACGGATCAGGCCGGCAAGCAGATCTCGCGGGACAACCTGCGGTTTCACGATCGTAACGGCGACAAGAAAGTTGATCTGTCCTACACCGTCGACCCCAGTTTCACCGCGCAGCAGCAACAACGCGTTCGTCAAGCGGTGCAGTCCTGGCAGGATGTTGCCAACATTAACCTCAAGGAGCAGGCAGATGGGGCAGACGGCACGGTAAACATTAAAAACAACCCTCGCGGTGACCGTGGTGTTGCCACATCACCTACACGCTCCAACACCAGCACGACCGCGACGATAGGCACGCTGAAAGCAGGGAGCAGACCTGGCCTGGGCAGCCACTTTTCGGTGACCGCGGTACATGAAATCGGGCACGCCATCGGCCTGCAGCATCCAGGCAACTACAATGGTGGCGGCTCTGCCTACAACAGTGGCGCGGTCTATGCCGGGGATACCAAGGCGCGCAGCGTCATGAGCTACTGGTCGGAGAAAAACCAGGCCGGCCACGACTTTCAGTCTTCGAATCCATCCGCGCCAATGATGGACGACATCGCGGCAGCGCAGCGGTTGTATGGGGCCAATCACCAAACCCGCAATACCGACACCACGTATGGTTTCAACTCCAACACCGAGCGGGAGGCGATGACGCTCAAGAGCGCCACGGACAAACCCGTTTTTTGCGTATGGGACGGCGGCGGTGACGATACGTTGGACTTTTCAGGGTTCTCACAGAACCAGAAGATCAACCTCAATGCCGAGTCGTTCTCTGACGTGGGCGGCTTGAAGGGCAATGTCTCGATTGCCAAGGGGTGCACAATTGAAAACGCAACAGGTGGGGCCGGTCGCGACACCCTGATCGGTAACGAGGCGGGCAATCGACTCAAAGGTGGAGCAGGGGCTGATACGTTGCGCGGTGGCGGCGGAGCGGACATGTTTATCTACGACAAGGCCAGTGATTCCACGCCCCAGGATCCTGACTTGATCGAGGACTTTACCAGCGGTACCGACAAGATCGACCTGTCGGGCGCATTGAAAGAAGCCGGGGTGGGCACCCTGGTGTTCACGGACCGATTCACGGGGCGCGCTGGCGAGGCCTTGCTCAAGTACGACGCCGCCACGGGCCGGTCAAGCCTTGAAGTTGACCTGAACGGCAGTGGCAAAGCCGAGTTGTTGATCAACAGTGTTGGCCGGATCAAGTCGACGGATGTGCAGTGGGCGGGGGCGACGCCTGGGTTCAAGCCGGTGCCATTACCCATGCCAAATGTAGTGCCGTCCCCGGCGCCGCCCCCTGCGCCTGATTCGAAAACGACCACGCTTGCAGTGTTGAACGAGATGATCGCCAAGACATTGTCGACGTTGCTGCAGCTATTGAAAGGTCTGCTTCAACAGCCGGGCGCCCCTGGGTAACCGCCAGAGTGAAGGCAGAGTCTGGCCCTGTTTCCAGTGCCTGGCTCTCAGCCATCAGCACCACGTGGTGCAGCAGCCGGATGTGTAGCAGATTGTTTTCATGCCCTGGTTAGGGCGATGGGTAATTGTAGGTTTATATGTCTCCGGTTTTCTTCGTATCGCATATTGAATGCAGAGCTGGCCTGATCTGAAACTTCTGAATATAAATATAGTGCGCTTGAAAAATTGGCGATGTGTTTCTGGCTGTTTGGATATTTAAATTGAAACGTTCATAGGGGTGACATTCGGTTTTTTCATGTGAGATTTTAAGGCGGCTGTTAAGTGAAAAAGTCGCGTTGAAAGTCTGTTTCCTGATGAATCAAAGTCTCAACTAAAAGGATGTTGTTTGTATGAGAGTCACTGCTTCTTTTGTTAATTCGACTGTTTCAAGTCATGAGCTATCTACGTTGAATGCGGCCACTACCAGTGATGGCGCAACCTCAAAAAAAACCTTCACCACGGATGATGCTGCAAAGCAGATCCTGCGAGAGGGCTCGAGGCATTACGATCGTAATGGCGATAACAAAATCGAGCTTTCCTTCACCCTTGACGATCAATTCTCTGTGCAACAGAAAGCGTCCTTGCGCAAAGCCCTGACGTCTTGGCAGGACGTGACAAATATTGTCTTCAAGGAGGGGGCGCCAGGTCCGGATGGTTCAATAACCATCAAGGCCAATCCCGATGACAATGGCGGGGTGTCGGGGCTGCCTAATCGCTGGTACGGTGATATGAGCACTACGGTTGGAACGAAAGGCGCTTCTGATGCCCCACGGCATGGCGATGTTTTTTTATCAACGGCCATACATGAGTTGGGACATGCCCTGGGGCTTGGCCACCCTGGGGACTATGGTGAAAGTGTGCACTCTTATGCAGATGCCCTATACACGCAGGACACCAGAGCCCACAGCGTAATGAGTTACTGGCGGGAAACCAATCATACGGGCCATGACTTCAAATCGCGCGAACCTTCAACGCCAATGAAAGATGATATTGCTGCCGTACAGAAACTCTACGGGGCCAATCTCAATATTCGGAATACCGATACTACTTATGGCTTTGAATCCAATACTGACCGTGACCACTTCAGCCTTGAGTCCTCGAAGGACGCCCCGATATTTTCGGTATGGGACGGGGGCGGGAATGAAACGCTGAACTTTTCGCTATTTTCCCAGAACCAGAAGATCAACCTGAATGCGGAGTCGTTTTCCAATGTGGGTGGCTTGAAGGGTAATGTGTCTATCGCCAAGGGCGTTGTCATTGAAAATGCCACAGGTGGCTCAGGTGACGATGAGCTCATAGGGAATGAGGCCGGCAACCGGCTCAAGGGTGGAGCGGGTTCAGACAGGTTGACAGGCGGCGCAGGCGCGGACGTGTTTGCTTACGATAGAGCGAGTGACTCGACACTCACCAGGCCTGACGAAATCCTGGATTTCACCAGCGGCACAGACAAGATCGACCTTTCGGGCTTATTGAAAAATACCTCAATCAAGCATTTCAACATTGTTGAGCGGTTTACGGGGCGTGCTGGCGAGATTGTCCTGAGCCATGACCCGCGCAGCGGAAACGGTAGTCTGGGTCTCGACACCACTGGCAGGGGCAAAGCGGATTTTCTGATTAAGAGCGTGGGTGGCATTCAGGCCAGTGACATAGTCACTGGCGGGGCATACGAACCTGGAGTTTCCAAGCCGGAGCCCCAACCAGAGCCCAAGCCTGAACCTCAACCGGACCCGAATCCGGAACCTTTTCCTGCTCCGCACGATACTGTCTATGGCTTCAACTCCAACACCGGTGATCCCTTCCTTAGCCTGCATTCCCAGAGTGGCGCTCCCAGGTTCCTGGTGAGGGACAAAGGTGGCGATGACACCCTGGACTTTTCGGGCTTCCGGCAGAACCAGACCATCGACTTGCGCGAGGGCGCAGCCTCCAGCGTAGGCGGCTTGCGCAATAACGTTGGTATAGCCAAAGGTGTCACCGTGGAGAATGCGATTGGCGGCTCAGGCCGTGACACGCTCATAGGCAATACGGTGGATAACGTTCTCACCGGCGGGGCAGGTGGAGATACGCTCTGGGGTGTGGGCGGTAGAAACACGTTCAGGTATGAGCGGGCCAGCGACTCGGCCTATGACGACGCTGACCTGATCATGGATTTCACCAGTGGCCAAGACACAATTGATCTGACGGGTTTAATGACAGAAGTCGGAACGCCCTTGCGGCTGGTGGATAGCTACACGGGCCGTATTGGAGATACCGTCGTCAAATACAACCAGCAGAGCGGGCGTTACTTTGTGGGCATCGACTTACTGGGACGGCGTCAGACAAACTTCCTGCTTAAAAGCACACGCTTGATCCGGCCAGAGGACGTGATCGGTCTGTCTACTCACCTGCGCTGAAAAGCAACGCGCCAGGGCGCTCGCCATCCTCCTGGAGGGGATACCGCCCATAAATCCCTGGGCGGTAATTCCCAATCAGTCAGCAAGCCCTTGACCTCGTCACTCGTCATTTCTGGCGGATGCGGCGTTGGAGCCGTTGATGCGGTTGTAAGGTGGGTCAGGCAGTCGCCACCGCCCCTTGCCGCGAGGCGCTCAAGAAGCGCAGCAACGCCACCAGCGGGAATGCGCTGCCCACCAGCATCACCCCCAGCCAGCCGCCGTGTTCGTACACGCTGCTGGCAATCGCCGAGCCGAACGCGCCGCCGATGAAGATGCTGGTCATGTACAGCGCGTTCAGTCGGCTACGGCTGTTGGCGTCGAGGGCGTAGATGGCGCGCTGGCCAAGGACCGTGTTCATCTGCACGCAGAAGTCCAGGACCACGCCGGTCACCGCCAGGCCGATCACGCTGTACAGCGGGTGCACGAAGGCCGGCAGGAAGCTCAGTGCGGCAAACAGCATCGCCAGCAGCGAAGCGCGGTGGGTGTGGCCGGCATCCGCCAGGCGCCCGGCAATGGGCGCGGCGATGGCGCCCAGGGCACCGACCAGGGCAAACAGGGCGATCTGGCTTTGGCTCAGGCCGTGGTTGCGGGACAGTTCCAGCGGGGCGGCGGTCCAGAACAGGCTGAAGGTGGCGAACATGCAGCCCTGGTAAAACGCGCGCTGGCGCAGCACCGGCTGGCGGCGCAGCAGGGTGCCCAGCGAGGCGAGCAACTGGCCATAGCTGGCCGCGTGATCCGGTTGGCGCTTGGGGATGGTCAGCATCAGCACCACGCTGATAAACGCCATCAGTGCCGCAGCGGCCATGAACATGGCGCGCCAGCCGAAATGGTCAGCCACCACGCTGGACACCGGTCGCGCCAGCAGGATACCCAGCAGCAAGCCGCCCATGATGCTGCCGACCACCCGGCCACGGGATTCAGCCGGCGCCAGGTGCGCCGCCAGCGGAATCAGGATCTGTACCGACACCGAGCTGAAGCCGATCAGCAGCGACACCAGCAGGAACAGGTTCGGCTGTTCGGTGAACGCCGCACCCAGCAGGCTGGCGATGGCCACCACGGTGGTGATGATCATCAGCCGGCGGTTTTCCAGCAGGTCGCCCAACGGCACCAGGAAGAACAGGCCCAGGGCATAGCCGATCTGGGTCAGGGACACGATCAGGCTGGCCATGGCCGGCGTGAGGCCGATGTCCGGGGCGATCAGCTCGATGATCGGTTGCGCGTAGTAGATGTTGGCGACGATGGCGCCGCAACAGAACGCAAACAGCATCACCATGCCTCGGGTCATCGTGCTTGTAGCGGGGGGCGTGGCGTTCATGGCGTTCTCATAAAAGCGAAGGATTGTGGCGAGCGAGGATAAAGACTGGCCCCGGGCGGGAGTAGCCTGTCTGTGGTGATAACACTCATGCCGGGAATTAATGACTGAAACGTTAACTTTCGCGCTGAAGGTCGATGATACATTCAGTCACAACTGCATAAACAGGAAATCGACTGCCATGAAGACGACATTCAACAAGATGCTCCTGGCCTCCAGCCTGGCCGCGCTGATGACCGTGGGCGTTGCCCAGGCCGCAGATGCCCCGCGTGTCGGCGTGCGGGGTGCGATTACCGCGATGGACGGCGACGCGATGCACGTCAAGGTCAACAGCGGTGAAGACGTCACCGTGCACCTGACCAAGGACACGCAGGTGCGTGCGGTCACCCTGGCAAAAATCGAAGACATCAAGCCCGGCAGTTACATCGGTTCGGCGGCCATGCCCAACGCGGATGGCACCCTGACGGCGCTGGAAGTGCATGTATTCCCACCGGCGATGGCCGGTACAGGCGATGGGCACCGTGCGTTCGACCTGAAGGAAGGCAGCAGCATGACCAACGGCACCGTGGGTGACCTGGTGGTGAGCGATGGCCGCACGTTGACCGTCAAGTACAAGGGCGGCGAGCAGAAGATCGTGGTGCCGGATGATGTGCCGATCGTCAACCTGGAGCCGGGTGATCGCAGCTTGCTGAAGCCTGGGGTGAAGGTGGTGATGTTTGCGGCGAAGGGCGCGGACGGGAGCGTAACGGCCCAGGCGATTTCTGCGGGTAAGGATGGCGTGACACCGCCGATGTAACGGCTGTAGATAGATCGTTCCCACGCTCCGCGTGGGAATACATCCAGTGACGCTCTGCGTCCTCAGCACGGTCCAGGTCTTGCGGCGCGACCTGGACGCGGAGCGTCCTATGATGCATTCCCACGCGGAGCGTGGGAACGATCAGCGCGTGGGAACGATCAGCGATCAGGGTGCGGATTACTGCCCGGAGTAGATCTGGTCAAAAACCCCGCCATCATTGAAGTGGGTCTTCTGCACGGTGCGCCAGTCGCCAAAGGTCTTCTCTACCGACAGGAAGTCGACTTTCGGGAAACGGTCGGTGTACTTGGCCAGCACTTTCGGGTCACGTGGACGCAGGTAGTTGTTGGCGGCAATTTCCTGGCCTTCCGGCGACCACAGGTACTTCAGGTATTCTTCGGCAGCCACTTTGGTGCCTTTCTTCTCGACCACTTTGTCGACGATCGAAACCGGCGGCTCAGCTTCTGCGGAAACGCTCGGGTAGATCACTTCGAACTGATCACGGCCGAATTCACGGGCGATCATTTCTGCTTCGTTCTCAAAGGTCACCAGCACGTCGCCGATCTGGTTGGTCATGAACGTGGTGGTAGCGGCACGGCCACCGGTGTCCAGCACGGGTGCGTGCTTGAACAGGTCACCCACGAACTTCTTGGCCTTCTCTTCGTCGCCACCGTTTTTCAGCACATAACCCCAGGCCGAGAGGTAG
Source organism: Pseudomonas sp. E6002 (assembly GCF_013385565.1). Lineage (NCBI taxonomy): Bacteria > Pseudomonadati > Pseudomonadota > Gammaproteobacteria > Pseudomonadales > Pseudomonadaceae > Pseudomonas > Pseudomonas sp. E6002. The sequence goes on from NZ_JACAPT010000001.1 coordinate 358,589, forward strand.
GTGTAGCGGCCGTTACCGGAGGTCTTCGGGTTCGGCACGATGACTTGCACGCCATCCTTGAGCAGGTCCGGCCAGTCTTTCAGGGCTTTCGGGTTGCCTTTGCGCACGATGAACACCGTGGCCGAAGTGAACGGCGCACTGTTGTTCGGCAGGCGGGTAACCCAGTTGTCCGGCACCAGTTTGCCGTTGTCCGCCAGGGCGTTGATGTCGGTGGCCATGTTCATGGTGATCACGTCAGCCGGCAGGCCGTCGATCACCGAGCGCGCTTGTTTGCTCGAACCACCGAAGGACATCTGCAGGGTCAGCTTGTCGTTTGGATGCTCGGCGGCCCAGTGCTTCTGGAAAGCGGCGTTGTAGTCCTTGTAGAAGTCACGCATCACGTCATAGGAGACGTTGAGCAGGGTGACCGGGGCGGCCTGGACGACGCCAGCCAGTGCGAGGCCGGCGGCCAGGAGAGAGGCACTAACGAGTTTTTTCACTGCTCATTCCTTGTTGTTCGAGAAGGTTTTTGAAACGCATGGGGGCAATATGCCAGCGACTATAACGGGGGGGCGCATAGTCGCTTAAAGATTAAAAAGAACTTTGCTTATTCCAGTTTCTTGAAAAGCGCGCTGCCACACCGTGAGCAAAACGCTGCATTGGGCTCATGGCTGTTTTTCTTGCACACCGGGCAATCCGTTTGCAATTGCTCACCGCGCATGGCGTTGGCCAGTTCGGCGGTGAAGATCCCGGTGGGCACCGCGATGATCGAATAACCGGTGATCATCACCAGCGACGAAATCACCTGGCCCAGCGGGGTCTTCGGCACGATATCGCCAAAGCCCACGGTGGTCAGGGTGACGATCGCCCAATAGATGCCCTTGGGAATGCTGGTAAACCCGTGCTCCGGGCCTTCGATCACGTACATCAAGGTGCCGAACACCGTGACCAGGGTGCAGACGCTGACCAGGAACACCACGATCTTCTGCTTGCTGCCCCGCAGCGCCGACATCAGGTAGTTGGCCTGCTTGAGGTACGGGCCGAGCTTGAGCACGCGGAAAATCCGCAGCATCCGGATGATTCGGATAATCAGCAGGTACTGCGCGTCGCTGTAGTACAGCGCGAGGATCCCGGGCACGATCGCCAGCAAATCCACCAGCCCATAAAAGCTGAAGGCATAGCGCAACGGCTTGGGCGAGCAATACAGCCGCAGGCCGTACTCGATGGCGAAGATGATGGTGAAGCCCCACTCGATATAGGCCAGCACGTTGGCGTAGTTGTCGTGGACTGCCTGGATGCTGTCGAGGATCACGATCACCAGGCTGGCCAGGATGATCAGCAACAGGGTGCTGTCGAAGCGTCGGCCGGCCGGGGTGTCACTTTGGAAAACCATGACGTAGAGACGCTCACGCCAGTGCTTGTTGCTGTCCATGGAAGTCGCCTGAATCGAAGATCAGCGAAGCCTAGGGGGATTCGAAGGGGCTGTCCATGCGGGTTTTCTGCATCACCCGCTGACTGGCGCGCACCAGCCAGGTGGCGAGGATAAACGGCGCGGTCAGCGCGGGCAGGTTCAGGCCGGTGAAGCCGGGCGTGAGGATGATCGCCAGCAGGATGCCGATCAGCGGCAGCCAGGGTTGGCGACGATGCTGGCTGAGGGCCAGGGCGGCCAATGCCGGGTTATAGCTGTGCAGGCCGAGCAGGGCGCTGGCGGGCTCGTCCATCAACAGGGCGATCAACACGCCGAGGCTCGCGCCGGTCAGCGCCCACAAGGCCGCGCGGCGGCTGGCTATTACAAGACCGAGGGCGATCAGCAGGCCGGCGAGGGGTTGGTCCATCAGGATGACTTGGGCCAGACCTGTGAACGGCGCGCAGAGTAGCGCCCAGGTGCCGGGTTCGCTGGCGGCAAATGCGGCGGGCGCGGTGGTGCCCAGCAGCAGCCAGCCGAGTACCACAAACGGTGCGGTGTAGGCGGGCAGGTCATCGGGGTTGGCGGCGCGTTTGAGCCACTGGCGGGTGAGGATTGCGCTGAGGCCACCGCAGGCGAGAATCAACGGCGGCAGCAGTGCCGACCAGCTGAAGTGCTGGCTGATCAGCAAGCCGAGCAGCACGCCGTTGTAGCTATAGAGACCGGCCTGGCGTTCGGCCTTGGGATAGCCGCGGCGTTGGGCGGTCAGCAAGCCGGCGACACCGCCCAGCAGCGCGCCGCCGAGCAGGGCCGGGGCGCCGATCAGGATCGCCAGCAGGCAGAGCAGGCCACACAGCGGGTGGCGCTGCAGGAATATCTGGCTGAAGCCGTTGAGCAGGGCTTCGGCCCAGTCGGGGCAGGGTTGGTTGGGCATGATCAATAATCTGCAGGAAAGCGCCGAATCTTGTGGCGAGGGAGCTTGCTCCCGCTGGGGCGCGCAGCGGCCCCAAAAGATGGGCCTGCTGCGCAGTCCAGCGGGAGCAAGCTCCCTCGCCACAGGGGATTAGATCAATGTCTCGATTCGCAACGAGTTGGTCGACCCCGGCTGCCCGAACGGCACCCCCGCGGTAATCACCAACGTATCCCCACGCTCCGCCATACCCTGTGCCTGGGCAATCTCCAACGCCGTGGAACACACCTCATCCACCTGCCGCAGCCGATCGTTCACCACCGAATGCACGCCCCACGCCACGCTCAAGCGTCGCGCCGTCGACAGGTTCGGTGTCAGGTTCAGAATCGGCACCGCCGGCCGTTCCCGCGCCGCCCGCAAGGTGGAGCTGCCCGACTCGCTGTAGTTCACCAGCACTGCCACCGGCAGGATGCTGCTGATACGGCGGATCGCACAGCTGATGGCGTCCGACACCGTGGCATCCGCCTTGGGCCGGCTGACGTCCAGCTGGGTCTGGTAATCCGGGCCATTTTCCACCTGGCGAATGATCTTGCTCATCATCAGCACGGCCTCCAACGGGTATTCACCGGAAGCGGTTTCCGCCGACAGCATCACCGCGTCCGCCCCTTCCGCCACTGCGTTGGCCACGTCGGTGACCTCGGCACGGGTCGGCGCCGGGGAGAAGCGCATGGATTCAAGCATCTGCGTGGCCACCACCACCGGTTTACCCAACTGGCGGCACACACCAATGATGTCCTTCTGGATTTGCGGCACGCTTTCCGCCGGCACTTCCACCCCCAGGTCGCCTCTGGCGACCATGATCGCGTCGCTCAGCTCGGCGATTTCCTGCAGGCGCTGCACCGCCGAGGGCTTCTCGATCTTGGCCATCAGGAACGCCTTGTCGCCGATCAACTCGCGGGCTTCACGGATGTCTTCCGGGCGTTGCACAAACGACAGCGCCACCCAGTCCACCCCCAGTTCCAGGCCGAAGCTCAGGTCGCGGCGGTCCTTGGCGGTCAGCGGGCTGAGCTCCAGCAATGCCTGGGGTACGTTCACGCCTTTGCGGTCCGACAGTTCGCCGCCATTGAGCACGGTGGTGTCGATGGCATCGGCGTGCTTGGTGATCACCCGCAGGCGAAGCTTGCCGTCGTCCAGCAGCAGGTCCATGCCCGGCTGCAGGGCCGCGATGATTTCCGGGTGGGGCAGGTTGACTCGCCGCTGGTCACCGGGTGTCGGGTCGAGGTCCAGGCGCAGGGCCTGGCCGCGAATCAGTTGCACTTTTCCTTCGGCAAAACGCCCCACCCGCAGCTTCGGCCCTTGCAGGTCCATCAGGATGCCGAGGGGATAATTGAGCTGGCGCTCCACCTGGCGAATCCACTGGTAGCGTTGGGCGTGGTCGGCATGATCGCCATGGCTGAAGTTCAGGCGAAAGATATTCACCCCGGCTTCCACCAGCTCGCGGATGTCGTCGATGCTGTCGGTGGCCGGGCCCAGCGTGGCGAGGATCTTGACCTTCTTGTCAGGCGTCATGTTCAGGGGACTCTCTTTCAGGGCTTTCAAGAATCAGAATGGCGCGGAAATCGTTGACGTTGGTGCGGGTCGGCTCGGTGATGATCAAGCCGTCGAGGGCCGCGAAGTAACCGTAGCCATTGTTGTTGTCCAGCTCGTCACTGGCGCTCAAGCCCAGGGCTTCGGCGCGGGCGTAGCTGGTGGGCGTCATGATCGCGCCGGCGTTGTCTTCCGAGCCGTCGATGCCGTCGGTGTCACCCGCCAGGGCGTAGACGCCGGGCAGGCCCTTGAGGCTGTCGGTGAGGCTCAGCAGGAATTCGGCGTTGCGTCCGCCACGGCCATTGCCGCGTACGGTGACGGTGGTTTCGCCGCCGGAAAGGATCACGCAAGGCGCCGCCAGGGGTTGGCCGTGCTGGATGATTTGCCGGGCGATACCGGCGTGCACCTTGGCCACGTCCCGCGCTTCGCCTTCCAGGTCGCCGAGGATCAGCGGGCTGAAACCGGCCTGGCGGACTTTCACTGCCACCGCTTCCAGGGATTGCTGCGGGCGGGCGATCAGTTGGAAATGGCTACGGGCGAGCACCGGGTCGCCGGGCTTGACGGTTTCCGACTCCGGGCTTTGCAGCCAGGTGCGCACCGACGCCGGGATTTCAATCTGGTAGCGCTTGAGAATCGCCAGCGCCTGTTGCGAGGTACTGGGGTCGCCAACAGTGGGGCCGGAAGCGATGACCGTGGCCTGGTCGCCCGGTACATCGGAAATCGCGTAGGTGTAGACGGTGGCAGGCCAGCTTGCCTTGGCCAGGCGCCCGCCCTTGATCGCCGAGAGGTGCTTGCGCACGCAGTTCATCTCGCCAATGGTGGCGCCGGATTTGAGCAGGGCCTTGTTGATCGCTTGCTTGTCCGCCAGGGTGATGCCGGCGGCCGGAAGGGCGAGCAGTGCAGAGCCGCCGCCGGAGAGCAGGAAGATCACGCGGTCGTCTTCGCCCAGGTTGCTGATCAGCTCCAGCACACGCTTGGCCACGGCCTGGCCTGCGGCGTCCGGCACCGGGTGCGCGGCTTCGACCACCTCGATTTTCTTGCAGGGTGCGCCGTGGCCGTAGCGGGTGACCACCAGGCCCGAGACTTCGCCTTGCCAGCAGTTTTCCACTACCAGCGCCATGGCGGCGGCGGCTTTGCCGGCGCCGATCACGATGACACGGCCGCTGCGGTCGGCGGGCAGATAGGGTTCGAGGACTTGCCGGGGGTGGGCGGCGTCGATGGCTGTGGCAAACAGCTCGCGAAGCAGGTGTTGCGGATCGACCGACATAAGCGGGCTCCCGGGGATTCTTGTTATTAGGGGTGCATCAAATTCGATGTGAAATGCGGTCAAAAATGTGGGAGCGGGCTTGCTCGCGAAAGCGGTCTACCATTCGACATCCATGCTGACTGATACACCGCTTTCGCGAGCAAGCCCGCTCCCACATTCGATCGCATTTCAACGGGGGTTATTTATCGCGAATCGAAAAATTCGCCATATGTTCCAGGCCCTTGATCAGCGCCGAGTGGTCCCAGTTGCCGCCACCGATGGCGGTGCAGGTGCTGAACACCTGCTGGGTGCCGGCGGTGTTCGGCAGGTTGATCCCCAGCTCCTTGGCACCGGCCAGGGCCAGGTTCAGATCCTTCTGGTGCAGGTTGATGCGGAAGCCCGGATCGAAGGTGCCCTTGATCATGCGCTCGCCATGCACTTCGAGGATTTTCGACGAAGCAAACCCCCCCATCAGTGCTTCACGCACCTTGGCCGGGTCGGCGCCGTTCTTCGAGGCGAACAGCAGCGCTTCCGCCACCGCCTGGATGTTCAACGCAACGATGATCTGGTTGGCCACCTTGGCGGTCTGGCCATCGCCATTGCCGCCCACCAGGGTGATGTTCTTGCCCATGGCCTGGAACAGCGGCAGGGCGCGTTCGAAGGTGTGCGGGTCGCCGCCGATCATGATGCTCAGGGTGCCGGCCTTGGCACCGACTTCACCACCGGACACCGGGGCGTCGAGGTAACGTGCGCCGGTCTCGTTGATCTTCGCGGCGAAGGCCTTGGTGGCGGTGGGCGAGATCGAACTCATGTCGATCACCACTTTGTTCGGCCCAAGACCTGCGGCAACGCCGTCGGCGCGGAACAGCACATCATCGACCTGCGGAGTGTCGGGCACCATGACGATGATGAATTCGGCTTCCTGGGCCACTTGCTGCGGATTGGCCAGGGCCACCGCACCAGCGCTGATCAGTTCAGCCGGCGCCTTGCCGTGATGCTCGGAAAGAAACAGTTGGTGACCGGCCTTTTGCAGGTTGGCAGCCATGGGTTGGCCCATGATGCCGGTGCCGATAAATCCGATTTTAGCCATGACGAAAATCCTCTCTTTATTCGATGTGAGCGCTGCTTTTTGTGGGAGCTGGCTTGCCTGCGATGGCATCACCTCGGTTTAACTGAGAGACCGAGTTGCCTGCATCGCAGGCAAGCCAGCTCCCACACAAGCCCTGCTTTCACATTGGGTTCTGTGTTGTGGGTTAGATCGCGTTGTGGCTTTTGAGCCAACCCAAACCCGCTTCGGTGGTGGTCAACGGTTTGTACTCACAGCCGACCCAACCCTGATAACCGATGCGGTCCAAATGTTCGAACAGGAAGCGGTAGTTGATCTCACCGGTCCCCGGCTCGTTGCGCCCCGGGTTGTCCGCCAGCTGGATGTGGTTGATCTCACCCAGGTGCGCAGCCATGGTGCGGGCCAGGTCGCCTTCCATGATTTGCATGTGATAGATGTCGTATTGCAGGAACAGGTTGGCACTGCCCACCTGCTCGCGAATCGACAGGGCCTGCGCCGTGTTGTTCAGGTAGAAACCCGGGATGTCGCGGGTATTGATCATCTCCATCACAAGCTTGATGCCTACCGCCTGCAGCTTGTCGGCGGCGTACTTGAGGTTGGCGACGAAGGTTTTTTCAAGCGTCGCGTCATCCACGCCGGCCGGGCGAATCCCCGCCAGGCAGTTGACCTGGGTATTGCCCAGTACCTGGGCGTAGGCGATGGCCAGGTTGACCCCGGCACGGAACTCCTCGACCCGGTCCGGGTGGCAGGCCAGGCCGCGTTCGCCCTTGGCCCAGTCACCGGCCGGCAGGTTGAACAGCACTTGGGTCAGGCCGTGGGCATCGAGTTGCGCCTTGATTTCAGCTGAGCTGAATTCATAGGGAAACAGGTATTCCACACCACTGAACCCCGCGTCGGCGGCGGCTTTGAAACGGGCAAGAAAGTCCTGTTCGGTAAACAGCATGGACAGGTTGGCGGCAAAACGCGGCATGGGGTTCTCCTTAATCGAGCAGTGAAATGGCAGTCGGCGCGTCGTTGCCCACCAGTGCCAGATCTTCGAATTCGTTGACGGCGTTGATCTCGGTGCCCATGGAAATATTGGTCACCCGCTCCAGAATAATCTCAACGATCACCGGAACCTTGAATTCTTCGATCATTTCCTGAGCCTTGCGCAGTGCCGGCTGGATCTGGCCCGGCTCGAACACCCGCAGGGCCTTGCAACCCAGGCCTTCGGCGACGGCCACGTGGTCGACGCCGTAACCGTTGAGTTCCGGTGCGTTGAGGTTGTCGAAGGACAGCTGCACGCAGTAGTCCATTTCAAACCCGCGCTGGGCCTGGCGGATCAGCCCCAGGTAGGAGTTGTTCACCACCACGTGGATGTACGGCAGCTTGAACTGTGCGCCCACGGCCAGCTCTTCGATCATGAACTGGAAGTCATAGTCACCGGACAGTGCCACGACGTTGCGGGTCGGGTCCGCCTTGACCACACCCAGTGCCGCCGGAATGGTCCAGCCGAGCGGGCCGGCCTGGCCGCAGTTGATCCAGTGGCGTGGTTTGTAGACGTGCAGGAACTGCGCGCCGGCAATCTGCGACAGGCCGATGGTGCTGACGTAGCAGGTGTCTTTGCCGAACACCTGGTTCATCTCTTCGTACACCCGTTGCGGCTTGACCGGCACGTTGTCGAAGTGGGTCTTGCGGTGCAGGGTGGCCTTGCGCTGCTGGCAATCGTGGAGCCAGGCGCTGCGGTCCTTGAGCTTGCCGGCGGCTTTCCACTCGCGGGCCACTTCAATGAACATGGTCAATGCAGAGCCGGCGTCGGAAACGATGCCCAGGTCCGGGGTGAACACGCGGCCGATTTGCGTCGGCTCGATGTCCACGTGAATGAATTTGCGGCCCTCGGTGTACACCTCCACCGAACCGGTGTGACGGTTGGCCCAGCGGTTACCGATGCCCAGCACCACGTCCGATTTCAACATCGTCGCGTTGCCATAACGGTGGGATGTTTGCAGGCCGACCATGCCCACCATCTGCGGGTGATCGTCCGGGATCGTGCCCCAGCCCATCAGGGTCGGGATCACCGGGATGCCGGTCAACTCGGCGAATTCCACCAGCAGTTCGCTGGCGTCGGCGTTGATCACGCCACCACCGCTCACCAGCAATGGGCGCTCGGCCTGGTCCAGCAGGGCCAGGGCTTTTTCCACCTGGATACGGGTCGCCAAAGGCTTGGCCAGGGGCAGTGGTTGGTAGGCGTCGATATCGAATTCGATCTCGGCCATTTGTACGTCGAATGGCAGGTCGATCAGCACCGGGCCCGGGCGACCGGAGCGCATTTCATAGAAGGCTTTCTGGAAGGCATACGGCACCTGGCCGGGTTCCAGGACGGTGGTCGCCCACTTGGTCACCGGCTTGACGATGCTGGTGATGTCGACAGCCTGGAAGTCTTCCTTGTGCATGCGTGCCCGTGGCGCCTGGCCGGTGATGCACAGGATCGGGATCGAGTCCGCCGAGGCGCTGTACAGGCCGGTGACCATGTCGGTGCCCGCCGGGCCCGAGGTGCCGATGCACACGCCGATATTGCCGGCCTTGGTGCGGGTGTAGCCCTCGGCCATGTGCGAGGCGCCTTCAACGTGGCGAGCAAGGACGTGATCGATGCCACCGACCTTCTGCAAGGCCGAATACAGCGGGTTGATCGCGGCGCCCGGGATACCGAAGGCGGTGTCGACCCCTTCACGGCGCATCACCAGGACAGCGGCTTCGATTGCTCTCATTTTGCTCATGGTTTTGGTGCCTCTTGCGTTTTGTAATTGTATACAAGTGGTGTTGGTCCGAAGTGTATTCACGGCGAGCGGGGCAGGTCAATCCATTTTCTTGGGTGGCCTTTACGTTCGTCGGAAGGCTTATGGACGGGAATATTTCGACGTGTGGTGCGTATGTTTCGAAATATTGTATACAAAAAATAAATCTATTGTGTTCTATTTGTTTGATCGAGCTTCTGATCAGACAGAGCTCCACGGCTTTCCCATAACAAGATAAGGACGGCACCCATGAGCGCTTTAACCTTGAAAGTCGCAGTCAACCTGGCCAGCCACGCCATCGCGGCAGGCCGCACCATTTCGGCGGCACCGCTGACCGTTGCGGTACTCGACAGCGGCGGGCATTTGATAACGTTGCAGCGCGAGGATGGCGCGAGCCTGCTGCGCCCGCAGATCGCGATTGGCAAGGCCTGGGGTGCGATAGCCCTGGGCAAGGGCTCGCGCTTGCTGGCGCTGGACGCACAGCAACGGCCGGCGTTTATTGCCGCGTTGAACAGCCTGGGGCAGGGCAGCGTGGTGCCGGCGCCGGGCGGGGTGTTGATCCGGGATCAGGCGGGTGTGGTGCTGGGCGCGATCGGGATCAGCGGGGATACGTCGGATATTGACGAGCAGTGTGCGATCAGTGCGATCGAGGGGTTGGGGTTGTTGGCGGATGCGGGGGTTACTGCTTGATGTGAGGTGACTGGTCGGGCCTCTTCGCGAGCAAGCCCGCTCCCACATTTGACTGCATTCCAAGGCTGGGACTCGGTCAAATGTGGGAGCGGGCTTGCTCGCGAAAGGGGCGACTCGGTCCCGGACCTAAACCCAAACCGCATCCCACAGCGGATAGTCGCCAATCCGCTCCACCAACCCTGCTCTTAATGGGTTGGCCACGACATACCGAGCCATCTTCACCAAGTCATCGTCCTTGCGCAGCGCACGATCATGAAAGCTGGTTTGCCATAGCCGCCCTTTGCGGCCCGTAGCGCCATTAACGGTTCGAGTGCTTTTGGACTTCACCTGGCACATCAGGTCTCCCAATGAGCCTTTTTGCAGCTCAATCAACCAGTGAAAGTGGTCGGGCATGACCACCCAGGCCAGGGAGTTCGCCAGCCCTTGATACTGGGCGAGCCGGAATTGCCAGACCACCAGGCGACCGAGATAAAAATCACTGAATATCGGCGCGCGTTCGTGGGTGTTGGTGGTGATCAGGTAGATGCGGTTGGACTCGCTGAATCGCCCGATGCGCAGGCGATGTGAAGCAGCTGGATCAGGCATTCCTTTGCCTCTCTTCAGGTGGGGTTCTGAGAGGCTAGATCGGGGAATCTGGAGATGATGGTTTGGCTTTGTGCAGGATGTGTCTGGGAGGGCGCTTTCGCGAGCAAGCCCGCTCCCACATTGGATCTGCGGGGTTTAAACAATTTATGTCTGGCACAAATTCAAATGTGGGAGCGGGCTTGCTCGCGAATCTTGAAGACGCTGCGGTCTATCAGTCCCGCTCACACCCCTTCAACACCAACCGAATAATCGTCTGCGCCGCCGCCTCATAATCCGCTTCATCCAACTTCGCCTTCCCGGTCACCGCCGAAATCTGCCAGTCAAAATCCGCATACGTCTGCGTCGCCGCCCAAATGCTGAACATCAGGTGATGCGGATCAATCGGCGCAATCAGCCCACGGTCCACCCAGCTCTGGATGCAGTCGATGTTGTGCTTGGCCTGGGCATTCAGCTGTTCCACCTGCTCGGGGCTTAAATGCGGGGCGCCGTGCATGATCTCACTGGCAAACACTTTCGAGGCAAACGGCAAATCCCGGGAGATGCAGATCTTCGAGCGGATGTACCCGCTCAGCACGGCCGAAGGGTCGCCATCAGGATTGAACGGTGTGGAGGCCGCCAGGATCGGCTCGATAATGCTTTCGAGCACCTCGCGATAGAGGTTGTCCTTAGACTTGAAGTAGTAGTAGACGTTGGGCTTGGGCAGCCCGGCCTTGGCGGCGATGTCGCTGGTTTTGGTCGCGGCGAAGCCCTTGTCGGCAAACTCCTCACTGGCAGCCCGCAGGATCAGTTCTTTGTTGCGCTCGCGAATGGTGCTCATAGACCAGGAGGTTCCTTGCCAAGACAGGCGGTCTGGCATGGTAGCACCGGCTTTGCGCAGGGCTCAAGAATCCCGCCGCAGCCCTTGCATGGCGGGGCGCCCAGCTGACTTTGTCTGTCTTGATGCTGAACGCATTCACGGTCGTACAGGCACAGCTCGAGCGCGCTGCTAGAGTTCAGGCAGCGAGCGGCCATTTAGCCTGGCCGCCGCTTCCTGTTTTCGGCGTTCGAGAGAGAAACCCGTGGAGAAAAGCAGACGACGTACGTTCGCCTGGGCCGTTGGCACGTTGTTACTGGTAGCGTTGTTGATTGCCCTGGGTTTGCACTTCTTTGCAGGCGGGCACAAAGGCCGGCCGGCCGTCACCGGCGAACCGGTGGCCGTGGTGCCGGTGGTGTTGCAGGACGTGCCGGTGTATATCGATGCCCTCGGCACCGTCACCCCCACCCGCAGTGTGACCGTGGTCACCCAGGTCGATGGCATCCTCAGCAGCGTGGAATTCAAGGAAGGCCAGCACGTCAGCAAGGGCCAGGTGATTGCGCGGATCGATGACCGTGCTCTCAAGGCCCAGCTGGCCGTGGCCAAGGGTACCCTGGCCCACGACCAGGCTGTGTTGAGCAATGCCCAGCGCGATCTGGTGCGCTACCGCGAACTGGTCAAGGCCGGTTCTACCAGCCAGCAAACCGTCGACACCCAGGCGTCCTTGGTCCAGCAACAACTGGGCACCGTGGCCGCCGACCAGGGCAATGTGCAGAACCTTGAAGTGCAGGTCGGCTACTGCACCATCACTTCGCCGGTCGACGGTGTGGTGGGCCTGCGCCTGGTCGACCCCGGCAATTACGTCACCACCACCAGCACCACCGGCATCGTGGTGATTACCCAGATGAACCCGGCCACCGTGGTGTTCGCGGTCCCCGAGGACGACTTGGGCGCTATTAACCAGGCCCTGGGCCGTGGCGCCGTGACGGTGCTGGCCTACGACCGCAACAAGAAAGCCCTGCTGGCCACCGGCAGCCTGTTGGCCCTGGACAACCAGGTAGACACCTCCACCGGCACCATCAAGGTCAAGGCGCAGTTCGATGATTCGGGCAGTGCGCTGTTCCCCAACCAGTTCGTCAATGCGCGCCTGAAGGCCGACACCCTGGCCCAGGTTGCCGTGGTGCCCACCCGGGCGATCCAGCATGGCAGCAAGGGCGATTTCGTGTTCGTGGTGAATGGCGACAAGGCCAGCCTGCGCAACATCAAGACCGGCCCATCGATGGGCGATGTGTCGGCGGTGCTCGAGAACGGCGTCAAGCCAGGCGAGCAGGTGATCACCGAAGGCGCCGACAAACTGGATGACGGTTCGGCGGTGAAGGTCGTCGCCCAGTGAGGAGCTGCCGAGCATGAACATTTCGCGGCCCTTTATCGAACGTCCCGTCGCCACCACCTTGATGATGGTCGCGGTGCTGTTGCTGGGGATGTTGGGGTATCACCTGTTGTCGGTGTCGGCGTTGCCTGAAGTCGACTACCCGACCATCCAGGTCTTCACCCAATACCCCGGCGCCAGCCCGGACGTGGTCAGCTCCTCGATCACCGCGCCGCTGGAGCGCCAGCTCGGCGAGATGCCGGGCCTCAAGTCGATGAACTCCACCAGCTCCGACGGCGCTTCGGTGGTGACCCTGCAATTCGACCTGTCGCTGTCCCTGGACGTGGCAGAGCAGGAAGTGCAGGCCGCGATCAACGCCGCCGGCACCTTCCTGCCGGCCAACCTGCCGTACCCACCGGTATACAGCAAGGTCAATCCGGCGGATGCGCCGGTGCTGACCCTGTCCCTGACCTCCGATGTGTTGCCGCTGACCAAGGTCGAGGACCTGGCGGATACACGGCTGGCGCAGAAGATCTCGCAGATCACTGGCGTCGGCCTGGTGACCATCAGCGGCGGTCAGCGCCCGGCGGTGCGGGTCGAGGCGAATACCTCGGCGCTCAATAGCCTCGGCCTGTCCATTGATGACCTGCGCACCTCCCTCGGCACGGCCAACGTCAACCAGGCCAAGGGCAATATCGACGGCAAGTTCCAGGCGTATTCGATTGGTGCCAACGACCAGCTGCAATCTGCCGAGGAATACCGCGACCTGGTGATCGCCTATAAAAATGGCGCGCCGATTCGCCTGTCGCAGATCGCCAGTTCCACCCAGGGCCCGGAGAACCCGCGTCAGGCTGCGTGGACCAACAGCACGCCGTCGATTGTGCTGAACATCCAGCGCCAGCCAGGCGCCAACGTGATCCAGGTGGTCGACCGCGTGCAGCAATTGCTGCCCAAGCTGCGGGCCAGTTTGCCGGGTACCTTGAAGGTCGATGTGCTGACCGACCGCACGCAAACCATCCGCGCCTCGGTCACCGATGTGCAGTACGAACTGGCGGTGGCGGTGCTGCTGGTGGTGATCGTGATTTTCATTTTCCTGCGCGACGTTGCGGCGACGGTTATTCCGGCAGTCACCGTGCCGCTGACGCTGGTGGGCACCCTGGCGGTGGCTTATGCGCTGGGCTTTTCCCTGAACAACCTGACACTGATGGCGCTGACTATCGCCATCGGATTCGTGGTGGACGACGCCATCGTGATGATCGAAAACATCACGCGCTATATCGAGGCGGGCGACTCGCCGCTGGAGGCGGCGCTCAAGGGGTCGGAGCAAATCGGCTTCACGATTATTTCGCTGTCGATTGCGCTGATTGCAGTGATGATCCCGCTGCTGTTCATGGGCGATGTGGTCGGCCGGCTGTTCCGCGAATTCGCCATGACCGTGGCCGTGACCATCGTTATCTCGGCGTTCATCTCCCTGACGCTCACGCCGATGATGTGCGCGCGGATGCTCAAGAATAAGCACCAGGAACGCCGCGCGGATTTCTTCGACCGCATCAACACCCACTACGTGCGTGGCCTTGACTGGGTGTTGGCGCACCGCACCTTGACCCTGATCTCGATAGCGCTCACCGCCGCGCTGACCCTGATGATTCTGGTGATCATGCCCAAGGGCTTTTTCCCCGACCAGGACACCGGCCTGATCCAGGGCATTTCCCAGGCGGCGCCGACGGTTTCGTTCCAGCAGATGCAGACCGAGCAACAGCGCCTGGCCGCGCGAATCCTCAAGGACCCGGCGGTGCAAAGCCTGTCGTCCTTCGTCGGTATCGACCAGACCAACCCGACCATCAACCAGGGCAACCTGCTGATCAACCTCAAGCCCCGCGGCGAGCGTGACAGCGCCACCGAGGTGATCCGCCGGCTCTCCGATGCCAACGCCGACGACGCCGGGATCCGCCTGTACCTGCACTCGGTACAGGACCTGACCCTCGACGCCACGGTGTCCACCACCAGCTACCGGCTGGGCCTGCAAGCCACCGATCCGGACGAGCTGGAAACGTGGACCACCAAGCTGCTGGCGGCGATCAAGCAAGACCCGATGTTCACCGACGTGCAAAGCCAGGCGATGCAATTCGGCAACCAGATCCAGCTGACCTTTGACCGCGCCACCGCCTCGCGCCTTGGTATCACGCCCCAGGCGATCGACGATGTGCTGTATGACGCCTTCGGCCAGCGCCAGGTCTCGACGATCTACACCCAGCTCAACCAGTACCACGTGGTGATCGCCACCGACCATCCGCCGCGCAACTTGCCGGACCTGCTCACCGGGTTGTACGTGGACATTCCCGGTGGCGGTGTGGCGCCGCTGTCGAGCATGGCGACCATGCAGGTGGTGCGTACGCCCGTGACCATCAACCGCCTGGGTCAGTTTCCGTATGCCGACGTGTCGTTCAACCTTGCTCCGGGCCAGACCCTTGGCACGGCTGTGACGCGGCTCAAGGACATCGAGGCCAAGGTCGGCTTGCCGCTGTCGGTGCAGGCCAACCTGGAAGGCGCGGCGGCGACGTTCGAACAGTCGCTGTCCAACCAGGTATTCCTGGTGGTGGCGGCGATTGTGGTGGTGTACCTGATGCTGGGGATTCTGTACGAAAGCTTCGTGCACCCGGTGACGATCCTTTCGACGCTGCTCTCGGCAGCGCTCGGGGCCTTGCTGGCACTGCTGGTGACCGGCACACAGTTCGACATTATCGGATTGATCGGCATTGTGCTGCTGATCGGCATCGTGATGAAAAACGGCATCATGATGGTCGACTTTGCCCTGGAGTTGTTACGCGAGGGCGGCCTGAGCCCCACGGCCGCGATCCGCCAGGCGGCAGAGTTGCGGTTCCGGCCGATCCTGATGACCAGCATGGCGTCGCTGTTCGGCGCGGTGCCGCTGGCGCTCGGTACGGGGATTGGTTCGGAGCTGCGTCACCCGCTGGGCATCGCGATTATCGGCGGGTTGTTGCTCAGTCAGTTGCTGACGCTGTTTTCCACGCCGGTGATCTTCCTCGCCATGCACGGCCTGGGGCAGCGCTTCAGCCGCCGCCCGGCTGAAGCGGTCTGATGGCAATGAACCTCAGCGCGCCGTTTGTTCGCCGCCCGATTGCAACCACCTTGATGGCGGCCGGCCTCGCGCTGTTTGGCGCGCTGGCCTTCATGCTGTTGCCGGTGGCGCCGTTGCCGGAGGTGGATTTCCCGACCATCAGCGTCAGCGCCTCGTTGCCCGGCGCCGATCCGACCACCGTCGCCAGTTCAGTGGCCACGCCCCTGGAGCGCCAGTTCGGGCAGATCGCCGGGGTCACGCAGATGACCTCATCCAGCAGCTTGGGCTCGGCGCGGATCATTTTGCAGTTCGACCTGAATCGCGACATCGACGGCGCCGCGCGGGATGTGCAGGCGGCGATCAATGCGGCCCGCAGCAACCTGCCCAGCGACCTGTCCGGCAACCCGACGTACCGCAAGGTCAACCCGGCGGATTCGCCGATTCTGATCATCAGCCTGACCTCCGACAGCGCCACGCCGGGGCAGATGTATGACGTGGCCTCGACCCTGTTGGAGCAAAAGTTGTTGCAGACCACCGGGGTCGGTGACGTGACGGTGGGCGGCGGGGCGCTGCCGGCGGTGCGGGTGGAATTGAACCCCGATCGGCTCAACCAGTACGGCGTCAGCCTGGAGCAGGTGCGCCAGGTGATCAACGCCTCCAACGTCAACTTGCCCAAGGGCAACGTGGCCATCGGCGACCGTAACTACGGCATTGCGGCGAATGACCAGTTGCTCGATGAAAAGGACTACGGGCCGCTGGTGGTCAAGGCCCACAACGGCGACCTGATCCATATCGCCGACCTGGGCTACGTGCGCGAAGACGTGCAGGACCTGCGCAACTTCGGCCTGTCCAACGGCAAGCCGGCAGTATTGCTGGTGGTGTTCAAGCAGCCGGGCGCCAATGTGATCGAGACGGTGGACGCGGTGAAAGCCTCGCTGCCGTTCCTGCAAAGCTCGATTCCGGCGACGATCAAGCTCAACCTGCTGATGGACCGCACCACCACCATTCGCGCCTCGTTGCATGACGTCGAGATCACGTTGCTGGTGTCGATCCTGCTGGTGACCCTGGTGACCTTCGGCTTCTTCCGCGACTGGCGCAGCACCCTGGTGCCGGCGATTGTGGTGCCGCTGTCGCTGCTCGGCACCTTCGGCGCGATGTACTTCCTCGGCTACAGCCTGAACAACCTGTCACTCATGGCGCTGACGATTTCCACCGGCTTTGTGGTGGACGATGCGATTGTGGTGGTGGAAAACATCATGCGCCACCTGGAGCGCGGCAAGACCCGGGTGGAAGCGGCGCTGGCCGGTGCCCAGGAAGTCGGCTTCACGGTACTGACCATCAGCGTGTCGCTGGTGGCGGTGTTTATTCCGCTGCTGCTGATGGGCGGGATTGTCGGGCGGCTGTTCCGCGAGTTTTCGGTATCGTTGTCGGTGGCCATCGTGATCTCGATGCTGATCTCGCTGACGGTTACACCGATGCTCGCCAGCGTGCTGCTGCGCGCGCCGAAAGCGATTCATGAAGGCAATGAACACCCGGACTCGCGCTTTCACCGCTTCTACGATCGCACCCTCGGTTGGGTGATCGACCATACGGTGCTGATGGGTTTTGTGACGGTGTTGGTGATCGTGCTCGCCGGCGTGTTGTACGTGCTGGTGCCCAAGGGTTTTTTCCCCCAGGAAGACACCGGGCGCTTGCAGGGCAGCATCCTGGCGAACCAGAGCATTTCCTATGGGGCGATGCAGAAGGACTTCACCGAGATCAACCGCAAGGTGATGAAAAACCCGAACGTCGAAACCGTCGCCGGGTTTGTCGGCGGTGGCGGAGGGGGCGGCGGGGCGGTCAACAGCGCGCAGATGTTTGTATTGCTCAAGCCCCTGGGCGAGCGCAAGGACAACGCCACCGAAATCATCGGCCAGATCCGCCGCAGCCTCGGCGACTTGCCGGGCACCAAGCTGTATTTGCAGTCGGCCCAGGACATCACCGTGGGTGGCCGGCAAAGTGGCGCGCAATACCAATACACCCTGACCGCCGATGACCAGGAGTCGCTGGACGAATGGGTGCCCAAGGTGGTGGCGGTGCTGCGCAAATTGCCGCAACTCACCGACCTCAATACCGACCAGCAAGACAACAGCTTGCTGGCCAATGTGCAAATCAACCGGGACACGGCGGCGCGCCTCGGGGTGAGTGTCTCGGCGGTCGACCAGACGCTGTACGACGCCTTTGGCCAGCGCCAGGTCGCGACCCTGTATCGCGCGGCCAACCAGTACCACGTGGTGATGGAAATCGCGCCGGAATACTGGACCGACCCTTCCGCGCTCAAGGGCATTTATGTGCCGACGGGCATCCAGGCCACGACCACCAAGGGCACCACGGCGGCGCCCAACCTGACCACCGGGCAGACCCTGGTGCCACTCTCGGCACTGGCGGATAACACGGTGGCGCGCACCGCAATTTCCATCAGTCACCAGGGCACGTTCCCGGCGGTGACAGTCTCGTTCAACCTGGCGCCCGGCACGTCCATCGGCCAGGCCACGGCGATGGTGGACGATGCGGTGAAGCAGCTGCGCATGCCCGCCAGTGTGGTCGGCCAGTTTGCCGGTACGGCCCAGGTGTTCCAGTCGTCGGTGGCCAGTGAGCCGCTGCTGATCGTCGCTGCGTTGCTGTGCGTGTATATCGTGCTGGGCATCCTCTACGAAAACCTGACGCACCCGCTGACCATTCTTTCGACCTTGCCCTCGGCCGGCGTCGGTGCGTTGATCGCCTTGCTGCTGACCGGCACCGAGCTGTCGATCATTGCGCTGGTGGGGGTGATTCTGTTGATTGGTATCGTGAAGAAAAACGCGATCATGATGATCGACTTCGCGATCACCGAGCGGCGGGAGTTCGGCCTAACGGCCAAGGAAGCGATTCGCCGGGCGTGCCTGATCCGTTTCCGGCCGATCATGATGACCACCCTGGCGGCGATCCTTGGCGCGCTGCCGCTGGTGCTCGGCACCGGTTATGGCTCTGAGTTGCGCCGGCCGTTGGGGATTTCGATTATTGGTGGCCTGCTGTTCAGCCAGGTGCTGACGCTGTACACCACCCCGGTGATCTACCTGTGGCTCGACCGGGCGTCACAGCGCCTGGGTCGGCGTAAGGAAGCAAGGTTATGAACGTGAAATACAGCGTGCTTTGCATCAGCCTGCTGCTCGGCGGCTGCATGGTCGGGCCCGATTACCAGAAGCCCGCCATGGAGCTGCCGCAGTCATTCAAGGAAGGCGCGCAGTGGCAGCGTGCGGCGGCCAACCCCCAGGGGGCCATGGACAGCCAGTGGTGGCTGGCCTATCAGGACCCGGTGTTGAACGACCTGGTGGCGCGCTCGGCCAAGGCCAACCAGTCGATCATCGCGGCGGAGGCGGCTTATCGTCTGGCCCAGGCGCAGGTGGCGTCCAGCCGGGCAGGGTTGTGGCCCACCGTTGGCGTAGGGTTGTCGGGTTCGCGGGGAACGGCAGGCAGTGGTAGCGGCACGTCCACCACCGGTACCACGGCGGGCGGCGTGCAGAACAGTGTCAGCGCAACCTTGACCGCCAGTTGGGAGCCGGACCTGTGGGGCCTGGTGCGGCGCGGGATAGAGTCCAGCCAGGCGACGGCCCAGCAATCGGATGCGTTGCTGGCCGGGGTGCGGCTGTCCATCAGTTCCAGCGTGGCGAGTAACTACCTCGCCCTGCGGCAGATGGACATCGACGTGCGCCTGTTGCAGCAACAACAGAAGATCAACCAGCAACTGCTGGACATGATCCAGGTGCAGTTCACCCAGGGCGTCGCCACCAACGACCAGTTGCTGGTGGCTCAGGACCAGTTGACCACCTCGATTGCCGACTTGCAGACCTCCCTGCGCGACCGCGAGCAATACGAACACGCGCTGGCCGTGCTGGTGGGCGTGGCGCCGAGTGAATTCAGCGTGGCGGTGCGCAATGACTACAGCTTCGTGGTCCCGCGGCCACCGTTGACCTTGCCGTCGACCCTGCTGCAACGGCGTCCCGATGTGGTGGCGGCGGAGCGCTCGGCAGCGGCGGCCAACGCGAAAATCGGCGTGGCTGAAGCCGCATTCTTCCCGACCCTGGATCTTACTGCCGAGGCCGGTTACCGCGGCAGTGCGTTGGGCGGGTTGTTCTCCCTGCCCAATCGCATCTGGACGTTGGGGCCGGCGCTGGCGGAAACCCTGTTCGATGGCGGCGCCCGCGAAGCGGCGGTCAAGCAGGCCGAGGCCAGCTATGACCAGATCGCCGCGACCTACAAGGGCACCGTGCTCAGCGCCTTGCAGAACGTTGAAGACAACCTGTCGGCAATCAACCACCTGCAAACCCAGGCCGATGCGTTCCAGCAGGTGTACCAGCGTAATCAGCAACTGTTCGGCAGCCAGGAAGCACAGTTGCGCGCCGGCACCGTGAGCCAGGAGGCCGTGCTGACCCAGCAACTGGTGTTGCTGCAAGCCGAGCAGAATCTTCGCGACACCCAGGGCCAGCTCAGCCAGGGCAGTGTGGCGCTGATCCAGAGCCTTGGCGGGGGCTGGCAAACGCCTGCGCGCTGAACGGCTCGCTAACCCGGTGTGCGCCGCGTTATTCTCGGCGCACTTTGAATCACGGGAAGCCCGAGCCATGGCAGGAAGCAGTTTGCTGGTATTGATCGACGACATCGCCGCGGTGCTCGACGATGTGGCGTTGATGACCAAGATGGCCGCGAAGAAAACCGCCGGCGTGCTGGGGGACGACCTGGCGCTGAATGCCCAGCAAGTCTCCGGGGTGCGCGCCGAGCGGGAAATTCCGGTGGTGTGGGCGGTGGCCAAGGGCTCGTTCGTCAACAAGCTGATTTTGGTGCCGGCTGCGCTGCTGATCAGCGCGTTTGCGCCGTGGGCGGTCACGCCGTTGTTGATGCTGGGCGGCGCTTACCTGTGTTTTGAAGGTTTCGAAAAACTCGCCCATAGCTTCTTCCACAAACGCACCGAAGAGCAGGCGCACCTGGTGGAAGCCGTGGCGGATCCGGCCACGGACCTGGTGGCCTTCGAGAAGGACAAGATCAAGGGCGCGATCCGTACCGACTTCATCCTCTCCGCCGAAATCATCGCCATCACCCTCGGTACCGTGGCCGATGCACCGCTGATGCAGCAAGTGATCGTGTTGTCGGGTATCGCCATCGTCATGACCATCGGCGTCTACGGCTTGGTGGCCGGTATCGTCAAACTCGATGACCTGGGCCTGTGGCTCACCCAGAAGCCCGGCCAGGCGGCGCGCAGCATTGGCGGGGCGATCCTGCGGGCGGCGCCGTACATGATGAAAAGCCTGTCGGTGATCGGTACGGCGGCGATGTTCATGGTCGGCGGTGGCATCCTGACCCATGGTGTGCCGGTGGTGCATCACTGGATCGAGACCGTGAGCCAGAGTACTGGCGGCCTGGCGTGGTTGATGCCGACGTTGCTCAATGCCGTGGCGGGGATCATTGCCGGGGCCGTGGTGTTGGCGGTGGTCAGCGTGCTGGGTAACCTCTGGAAGCGTGTGAGGGCATAGGCATTTGATCGAGCGACGGCAATTCAGCGGGGGCATGAAAGGCAAGAACCTCCGCTACCTGAATGAAAATCCCGGCGAGGCCCGTCAGACGGTGCGTGCGGGATTTGTGTTGCTCGAACATTTCTCGCTGCCGGCGTTTACCCAGGCGCTGGATACGCTGATCACCGCCAACCTGCTGCGGCCCGCTTCTTTTTCTACCTCGACCTTCGGCTTGCGGGAAGGCGAGGTGATCAGTGACCTGGGGCTGGTGATCCGGCCCGATGCGCGGCTTGAGTCTTCGCTGCTTAAAGAGTTGGACCTGTTGGTGATATGCGGTGGCTATCGCACTGAACTGAAGGCTGCGGAGGAGTTTATCCACCTGCTGAAAAGCGCCTCGGAGCAGGGTGTGAGCCTGGCCGGTTTGTGGAATGGTGCGTGGTTCCTGGGGCGTGCGGGATTGCTGGGCGGCTACCGCTGCGCCGTGCACCCGGAACATCGCCCGGCCCTCGCTGATTTCTGCAAGGCGACGCAGGTCAGCAGCGAACCCTATGTGATTGATCGCGACCGGCTGACGGCATCGAGCCCTTCCGGTGCGTTTCATATGGCGCTGGACTGGATCAAGGGGCAGTACGGCAAAGCGCTTGTGGAGGGGATCGAGGACATCCTGGCGTTTGAGGAGTCGCGCTACCGGCGGGTGAAACCCACGGAAAACGTGTGCTTGAGCGCGCCCCTGCGCGAGGTGGTCAACCTGATGGACGCCAACCTCGAAGAGCCTCTGGAGCTTGAGCAACTGGCCGTTTATGCGGGCCGTTCCCGACGCCAGTTGGAGCGTTTGTTCAAGGAGCAGCTTGGCACCACGCCCCAGCGTTATTACCTGGAACTGCGCATCACCGAGGCCCGTCGGCTGCTGCAACACACCGAGCTGTCCCAGGTGGATGTGCTGGTGGCCTGCGGGTTTGTCTCGCCGAGCCATTTCAGCAAGTGCTACAGCGCCTACTTTGGCTACAGGCCATCCAAGGAAAAGCGCCTGGTCAAATAGCCTGAGATTGGCATTCGCCACAAATATAGATACGATGCTAATCATTAGCTTGCTATCTATATGTAGGTTTAATGAAATCCTCCACCTTCCAGCTCCCTGATTTCTGGCAGGCGACGTTGACCCCGTCCCGTAGCGATCTGCTGTTTGCCTTGCGCAACATGATCGCCGGCGGGGTCGCGTTGTACCTGGCCTTCTGTTTTGACTTGCAGCAACCGCAATGGGCCCTGACCACCGTATTTATCGTGGGCCAGTCCACCAGCGGCATGGTCCTGGCCAAAGGCGCCTATCGGCTGGTGGGTACGTTTGTCGGGGCCATGGTTTCCATCGCGATGATCGGCGTGTTTGGCCAGGCGCCGTTGTTGTTCCTGCTGTGCATGGCGCTGTGGCTGGCGTTTTGTACCACGGGGGCATCCTTGCTGCGCAATCATGCGTCCTATGGGTTTGTGCTGGCGGGTTACACCACGGCGATTATTGCGCTACCCGCTACGGCGGCACCGCTGGGAGTGTTCGATGAGGCGGTGGCACGCTGCCAGGAGATCAGCCTGGGGATTCTTTGTGCCTCCATCGCCAGTACGATTCTGTGGCCGCGCCGGGTCGAGCAGGTGCTGGCGGTTCAGGCGCGCGCCGCCTGGCAGGCAGGGGTGCGGGCTGCCGCTTCGGAGCTGTTGGGTACCGACCAGCGTAAAGGCTTGCTCGAAGCATTGAGCCGCCTGGTGGCGGTGGACAGCCAGCGCGACCATGCCTGGTTTGAAGGGCCCAAGGGCCGGCGCCGCTCCCAGGCCTTGCGGGTGCTCAGCCGTGATCTGCTTAGCCTGCTGCGGGCGGCGCGGGGCGTGGCGCGCCAGCGGATGATGCTCGATGAAACGGCGGCGGTCGGGCCACTGATTGAAGCGGTGGCTTTGGCGTTGCAGCAGGAGCGCCTTGATGAGCTGCCCGGGTTGTCACAACGGCTTGGCCTGGCGTTGCAGGATCCGCATCTTGGCCAGGAGGCGCACTTTTGCCTGGTGCAACTGGCGCAGGTGTTGCGCTTGATTGAGCTGGGTGCATTGACGCTGTCGGCGGTCGAGCAGGGCAGGGTGCCGCCCGGCGCACCGGGGGCGATGTCCTGGCACCGGGATATCGAGCAGGGGGTGCTTGGCGGGCTGCGCAGTGCGTTGGCGTTTCTGGCGGTCGCGGCGTTTTGGATCTTTACGGCATGGCCTTCGGGTTTGGGCGCGGTATCGATTTGTGGCGTGGTGTTGAGCCTGTTTGCAGCGCGGGAAAACCCGTCGGCTTCCAGCCTTAACTTCCTCAAGGGCATAGCGCTGTCGATCCCGGTGGCCGGTTTTGTGTGCTTCGTGCTGTTGCCCGGCTTCGATGGCTTTCCCTTGTTATGCCTGGCGTTGGGAGTGCCGCTGTTTTTCGCCTCGTTGTGCATGAGCCGCCTCAAGCTGGCGGCCACGGCCTCGGCGTTCTGCATCTTTTTCGTCAACAACGTCGGGCCCAGCAATGTGATGACCTATGACTTCGCCGCGTTCCTCAACAAGGCCATCGCGACGCTGGTGGGTGTCGGGATTGCCGTGGTGGTGTTTCGGCTGATCCAACTCAATCCCGGCGAGCATCACTATCGGCGGATGTTCAAGGCGTCGCTGTTCGACCTGGCGCAATTGACTTCCCGTCCCCTGGAGCAGGCTGAAAGCTGGTTTGGCGGGCGCATGGCGGACCGGCTGATTCGCCTGTCGCGCTACAGCGAAACCTTGCCTGCCGATCGCCGTGTCCACTGGGATAACGGATTGCTGGGGCTGGACCTGGGGGACGAGTTGCTGGAGTTGCGCGCCTGCCTGGCGGACAGCCGGGGTGCGTTGGCGATTGAGCGCGATCGCTATTTGCGGGCATTGGAGTCGGTGTTGGAGGAGGGTGGACCGAGCGTGGCGAATGAGTCGCTGATGGATGCGGCCAGCGTTGCGATGCTTGAAGCGCTTGAACAGCCTTCGGGATTGGCGGAGCAGGATCGGGAAATGGCCAGGGCGGCGGTACTGCAATTGCGGTTTACGTGGCGTAAGTGGTGTCGGCGGGGGGTGTAGGCGCTGGCAAGCCAGCGCCTACACGGGGCATTACTCGGCGATCTGCAACTTGCGCGCCTCGGTGTACACGTAGCGCACCTTTTCATACTCGAACGGCGAGTTCATCTGGCCGTAGCGGAAGCTGGTCTGGTAGCGCTTGTCGACGGCGCGCAGGGCCCAGATTTCCGGGTGGTTTTCGCTGACCTTGGACACGTTCAGGAAGTTGATCTCGGTCTCGGCGCCGTAGTCCACCAGCAGGCCGGTGGTATCCCGCAGGTTCGACGGACCAAACAGCGGCAGCACCAGGTAGGCGCCGCCCGGTACACCGTAGAAGCCCAGGGTCTGGCCGAAGTCTTCGCTCTGGCGCGGCAGGCCCATGGCGGTGGCCGGGTCCCACAGGCCGGCGATGCCAATGGTGGTGTTGAGCAGCAGGCGGCCGGTGGTTTCCAGGGAACGATGGCCCTTGAGCTGCAGCAGGCTGTTCAGCAGGTTGGGTACATCCCCGAGGTTGTTGAAGAAGTTGCTGACGCCGGTACGCAGGAAGCTCGGGGTGACATAGCGGTAACCGTCCACCACCGGCAGGAACACCCACTGGTCGAAGCGGTAGTTGAAGTGGTAGACCCGGCGGTTCCACGACTCCAGCGGGTCGTAGACATTCAGCGCGTTGACCGACGAGCGCTCGAACTCACGCTGGTCCAGGCCAGGGTTGAACTTGAGGTGGCTCAGGGGCTCCTTGAAGCCGTCGGAGTCCACTACGGTCGGCGTGTGGGCCTTGCTGTTGTCGGCATTGGCCACGCCCGCGCACATCAGGGCGGCGAGCAGCAGAAGATATTTAGCCACGGAAGAACTCCAGCATGGCGTCGGCGTTGACGCGGTAGTTGAGGTTGCCGCAATGGCCGCCCAGGGGGTAGACGGTCAAGCGATCGCCGAAGGTTTTACGCAGGAAGCCAAGGTCGCCAGGGCCCAGGATCACGTCGTCGGCGTTGTGCATGACGGCGATTTTCGGGCTGTCGTGCAGGTAGTCCTTGAGGGCATACAGGCTGACCTGGTCAACCAGTTGCAGCAGGCTGCCGCCGTCGGAACGGGCGCGCCACATCGGGATCACCTGTTCGGTGAGGTAGCAGTCGAAGTCGCACTGCAGCGCACGCTTGAGGAACGGGGTGAGGCTGGTGCCTTCGCTGATCGGGTACTTGGGCGGGATGATCAGGCCGCGACGGTTGATCAGGTCCGAGGTGAAGGCAATATCGGCCGCCGAGAAGCGGAACGAAGTGCCGATCAGCATCGCCATCTGTTCGTTGGTTAGGTGTTCCTTGGAGTTCTGGAAGTCGTAGAGCAGGGCATCGTTGAGGTCGATGTAGCCCTTTTGCTGGAAGTAGCGGGTCAGCTTGTTCAACACCAGCTCATAGAAGGTGGTGCTGTTGTTGATGCCCTTGACCTCGGTCTGCACCAGCTTGTCGAGGTTGGTGATCGAGGTATAGAGGTTGACCGGCGGGTTCAGCAGCAGGACTTTCTTGAAGTTGAAGCTGCGACGGGTTTCATCCAGCTTGCTGACAAAGGCTGCGTCGAGGGCGCCGAGGCTGTAGCCGGTGAGGTAGAAGTCGGTCACGGGCAGCGTCGGGTTTTGCGCGCGTACGGCCTGCATCACGCGGTACATGTCTTCGGCGTCTTCCTGGCTGATGCCGGGAGTGGCGAAGCGCGAGGCGGCGGCGATGAAGTCGAAGCTGGTGGGGGACGACAGCTGGACGACGTGGTAACCGGCCTTGTAGTAGAGCTTTTTCAGATATTCGTTGATGGTGCTGTCAAAGCGTGCGCCGGTGCCGGCGATCAGGAAGATCAGCGGTGCGGCACGGTCCTGCTTGGCGATGCGGTAGGTGAGTTTCTTCACCGCCCAGAAGTTGTCAGGCAGGCTGAACTCGCGCTCGGGGCGCATCGTCAGGGTGTAGTCGGACTGATTGATTTGATCGTCCGATGGCAGTTCCGGCCGCAGGTTCGGCGGGGTGGTGGCGATGGTCGCTTCAAACGGGTTGGTCAAAGGGTAGCCATAGCTGGCCTGGTCGATATCGACCGCCAGTGCTGACGCACTCAGAAAAAGGCTGCCCAACAGGGCCGCACAGCGCAAGGAACGGAGCATGACTAAATCCCTAAGAGGAAAACGTGCTGAAGTGGAGTTCGCAGGCTATGACCACCGCGTTGCTGCCGAAGTGCCAGCCTTCGGCACTAAAAGTCGGAAAAAACGTCGGAATCGGGGTAATAGTAGCGAGACGATACACTTTGGCACGCCTTAATGAACACTTATCTGTTTGCAAAACTTGCCAACGGCCACCGGGGGATTAAGCTGGGCGCCGTTTTCGCCTATCGGAGTGCCCCATGTCCCGCCGTTTTCCGCTGATCCTGTTGCTTATTGCCCTGCCGCTTTGGCTGGCCGCCAGTTATGGCGCGCGTTACGGATTCATGGAGGATGGCCGTTGGGTGGGCATTTGCGCTGACGAAGCCAGCCGCTGGGAATGCCAGGTGCGTTCCAACCTGGGGTTGATGATTCACTTCAAGGTGCTGGGCTGGGCGGCACTGGTCACGGCGGTGCTGGCGTTTTTTGTGCCGGGCCGGGCCGGGTGGGGATTGGCCGTGTTGGCGCTGGTGTTCGGGTTTCCGGCGTTGGCGTTGTACAACACGACCTTTGCGGTGTTTGCGGTGGTGATTGCGGGGTTGCGGTTGGTCCGTAAGCCTCGCGTTGCCTGACAGGGCCTCTTCGCGAGCAAGCCCGCTCCCACATTTGACCGAGTACATCCCTTGGAATGCGGTCGAGTGTGGGAGCGGGCTTGCTCGCGAAAGCGGTCTTAAGCCTTGCGCACCCGCAAGCAACGCCACAATGCTAGGACCATGAGCAGGCTCACCACCGCCCAACCCCACGCCTGCTGGTTCATCAACCCTTCACGGAACAACTGCGGCGCAATACCGGCACCGATGATGAACGCCAGCAACGCAATCTCCCGCCGCAGCCCGCTCACCGGACGCACCAGGTACACCAGCGCTGGCAGCACCAGCGCGGCACTCGGGAAGCTGCGGTAACGCGGGTCAAATACCAGCGCCAGCATCATGACCGCACCGGCAAACCCGGCGATTGCCACCAGCCAGCCAGCGCGCTGCTCCAGCCAGTTGAAGGCGCGTTCGCGCCAACCTTCTCGCGTACTCAACGCCAGGGCGGCGTGAGCCAGTACCGCAAGGTTCAAGGCCACCAGCAATCCAGCCCACACCCACTCATCCGTGAAGCGCGCGGTGACCCGGTTCAACTCGGCCCAGGTGCCGATCGAGCAGGCCGCCACGGCGCCCAGCAATGGCAACAACAACGCAGCCCGGGCCGTGCGCACGCGGCCACCCAGCAGCAGCGTGCCCAGCAGGATGATCCCGCCAACCCCCAGCCACAGCGGCCAGTACGGCACATTGGTCACCGGGCCGGCGAGCACGCCCTTGTCCTGGCGATCCGCATCAAACAGGCCCCAGTAACCCCCCACCGCCCCTTCACTGGCACGTTTCCACGGCTGGTCAAAGGCTTCGATCAGGTTGTAGTGCCAGCCATTGGCTTCGGCCATGGCCACGAACCCGCGCATGAATTTCGCTTCGTTGACCCGGCTCGGCACCGCCGTTTCCCGCTGGCGGCCTTCGCTCGGCCAGCCGGTCTCGCCGATCATCACGTCCTTGGGCGCGAACTTGTTGCCGAAGGTCTGGCGCACATCGCCCACGTGCTTGAGCGCCTGGTCGATGCCCGAGGGGTCATCTTCCCAGTAAGGCAGCAGGTGGATGGTCAGGAAGTCCACGGCCGGGGCGATTTCCGGGTGTTGCAGCCAGAACTCCCACACATCGGCATAGGTGACCGGTTGCTTGATATGGTCCTTGACGTGATGGATCAACTTGACCAACTGCCCGGCGGTGACTTCCTTGCGCAGCAGGGTTTCGTTGCCGACGATCACCGAGGTGACGACGTCGGGGTTGGCATTGGCCGAAGCGATCAGTGCCTCGACTTCCTTGGCGGTGGCCACCGGATCACTGCTGACCCATGCGCCGCTCATCAGCTTCAGGCCGTGTTTGCGCGCCAGTGCCGGCAAGTCTTCAAGGCCGGTCTGGGAGTAGGTGCGAATGCATTCGAAACGGGTGGCCAGCAACGCCAGGTCGGCATCCATGCGCTCGGGGCGCAGTTTGAACGGCTGGTCGAATGGCGACTGGTCTTTGTCGAAGGGCGTGTAGGACGCACATTGCAGCTTGTGGCTGGCGCTGGCCACGTCCGGCAGCACCACCGGTTGGCCAAGGCCGTACCAATAGCCGCCGAGGGCCAGCACACCGAGAATCAGGGCAAATAAATAGGGCAGGAGCGGGAAACGTGCAGTCGCGGGCATGATCAGGCCGTCTGGGGGCAAAGGCGCGCATCTTACCCGGATTTGAGCCGTCCCAGTGGGGCCGCATAATTTTGACATGCAAAGTTCGGGCGGGATCGTCGGTGAATGTCCTACAAATCATCCTGCTGGCGATGTGATGTCGTTTCTTGCTTACCTGAGGTCGCAGTCAGAGCAGGTCGCTTGTGGCAGCAGGTTGATGATCGAAGTGTCAGCCCTCCACTGATGAGGCACCCACGTGATCGATGCGCGTGAAGGGGGCGCGGTGCACCACATAACAACAGGTTGACGTCGCTCGGCATCCGCCGGGCGCAGCACTTTCGGGGAAGCACTATGAAGATGCGACGACTCTTGGGCGCAGCTGCCACTCTGGTAGTTGCGATGAGCTCCACACTGGCCAGCGCCGACAGCAAAACCCTGAGCATCGGCTATGTGGATGGCTGGTCGGACAGTGTCGCCACCACCCACGTGGCGGCAGAAGTGATCAAGCAAAAGCTCGGTTATGACGTGAAACTGCAAGCGGTCGCCACCGGGATCATGTGGCAAGGCGTGGCCACCGGCAAACTCGACGCCATGCTCTCCGCCTGGTTGCCGGTGACCCACGGTGAATACTGGGCCAAGAACAAGGACAAGGTGGTCGACTACGGCCCCAACTTCAAGGACGCCAAGATCGGCCTGATCGTGCCTGAGTACGTGAAAGCCAAATCCATCGAAGACCTCAAGACCGACACCACCTTCAAGAACAAGATCGTGGGTATCGACGCCGGTTCAGGTGTGATGCTCAAGACCGACGAAGCAATCAAGGCCTATGGCCTGGACTACAAGCTGCAAGCCAGTTCGGGCGCGGCGATGATCGCCGAGTTGACCCGTGCCGAAGACAAACAGGAATCCATTGCGGTCACCGGCTGGGTGCCACACTGGATGTTCGCCAAGTGGAAACTGCGTTTCCTGG
This sequence comes from Pseudomonas sp. E6002, assembly GCF_013385565.1. Taxonomy (NCBI): domain Bacteria; kingdom Pseudomonadati; phylum Pseudomonadota; class Gammaproteobacteria; order Pseudomonadales; family Pseudomonadaceae; genus Pseudomonas; species Pseudomonas sp. E6002. The sequence continues at coordinate 388,012 of NZ_JACAPT010000001.1, forward strand.
ACGACCCAAAAGGAATTTATGGTGCTGCTGAGACCGTCAACAGCATCGGCAGCAAAGGCCTGGAAAAGAAAGCCCCGGAAGTCGTGGCGTTCCTGAAGAAATTCCAGTGGGCCTCCAAGGATGAAATCGGCGAAGTCATGCTGGCGATCCAGGAGGGCGCCAAGCCTGAAGCGGCAGCCAAGGACTGGGTGGCCAAGCACCCTGAGCGCGTCGCCGAGTGGACCGCTAAATAAGGCGTTAAAACTGTAGGAGCGAGCTTGCTCGCGAAGAACGCAAGGGCACCGCGATCATCCAGAATGAACGCGTTACCGTTGACGTTTTTCGCGAGCAAGCTCGCTCCTACAATTGTTTCTGCACACCCGTAAACCCTCGCTACACTCCTTCTACTACTAAGGTCGTCTGGAACCTGTTCCTCAGCCGCATACAGTGGATATGTTCCAATAATAAAAAGCTGTGCTGCGAGGATAAAAACAATGAACGACAGCATTTACCTCTCGATTCAAAACAGCCCGCGTTTCAAGGAGCTGGTTAGTAAAAGGGAAAGATTCGCCTGGATTCTCTCGGCAATCATGCTTGGGCTTTACTCCGCTTTCATTCTTCTGATTGCCTATGGGCCGCAAATACTGGGGGCCAAGATCAGCCCCGGTTCGTCCATCACGTGGGGGATCCCTATCGGGGTCGGGCTGATTGTGTCGGCCTTCGTCCTCACCGGCATCTATGTACGACGCGCCAACGGCGAATTCGACGACTTGAACAATGCGATTCTCAAGGAGGCTGCGCAATGATCCGTCGTCTATTGGCTGTACTCGGCGCTTCGGCCTTTGCACCTGCCGTTTGGGCGGCCGATGCACTGACCGGCGAAGTGCATAAACAACCGCTGAATATCGCAGCGATCCTGATGTTCGTGGCCTTCGTCGGCGCGACCTTGTGCATCACCTACTGGGCGTCCAAGCGCAACAAGTCGGCGGCCGACTACTATGCGGCCGGCGGCAAGATCACCGGATTCCAGAACGGTCTGGCGATTGCCGGTGACTACATGTCGGCAGCCTCCTTCCTGGGAATTTCCGCGCTGGTGTTCACCTCCGGCTACGATGGCCTGATCTACTCCATCGGCTTCCTGGTGGGCTGGCCGATCATTCTGTTCCTGATCGCCGAGCGCCTGCGTAACCTGGGCAAATACACCTTTGCCGACGTGGCGTCCTATCGCCTGGGGCAAACCCAGATCCGCAGCCTGTCGGCCTGTGGCTCTTTGGTGGTGGTGGCGTTCTACCTGATCGCGCAGATGGTAGGCGCGGGCAAGCTGATCCAGCTGCTGTTCGGCCTGGATTATCACGTCGCGGTGATCCTGGTAGGCATCCTGATGTGCCTCTATGTGTTGTTCGGCGGCATGCTGGCGACCACCTGGGTGCAGATCATCAAGGCAGTGCTGTTGCTGTCCGGTGCCTCGTTCATGGCGCTGATGGTGATGAAACACGTCAACTTCGACTTCAACATGCTGTTTGCCGAGGCGATCAAGGTTCACCCTAAAGGTGAAGCGATCATGAGCCCGGGCGGCCTGGTGAAAGACCCGATTTCGGCGTTCTCCCTCGGCCTGGCACTGATGTTCGGTACCGCCGGCCTGCCGCACATCCTGATGCGCTTCTTCACTGTGAGTGACGCAAAGGAAGCTCGCAAGAGCGTGCTGTATGCCACTGGCTTCATCGGCTACTTCTATATCCTGACCTTCATCATCGGCTTCGGCGCGATCCTGCTGGTCAGCACCAACCCGGCGTTCAAGGATGCTGCAGGTGCCTTGCTCGGCGGTAACAACATGGCGGCGGTGCACCTGGCCAACGCGGTGGGCGGCAGTATCTTCCTGGGCTTCATCTCGGCCGTGGCGTTTGCCACCATCCTGGCAGTGGTTGCCGGTTTGACCCTCGCGGGTGCTTCGGCGGTGTCCCATGACCTGTACGCCAGCGTGATCAAGAAAGGCAAGGCCAACGAGAAGGATGAGATTCGCGTATCGAAGATCACCACCATCGCCCTGGCAGTACTGGCGATTGGCTTGGGCATCCTGTTTGAAAGCCAGAACATCGCGTTCATGGTGGGCCTGGCGTTCTCCATTGCGGCCAGCTGTAACTTCCCGGTGCTGCTGCTTTCCATGTACTGGAAAAACCTCACCACCCGCGGTGCGATGATTGGTGGCTGGCTGGGCTTGATCAGTGCCGTTGGCCTGATGATCCTCGGCCCGACCATCTGGGTCTCGATCCTGCACCATGAGAAGGCGATCTTCCCTTACGAGTACCCGGCGCTGTTCTCGATGATCATTGCGTTCATCGGCATCTGGTTCTTCTCCATCACCGACAAGTCGGCGGCGGCAGAGAAGGAACGTGCGCTGTACTTCCCGCAGTTTGTGCGTTCGCAGACTGGCCTGGGGGCGAGTGGGGCGGTTAGCCACTAAACCTGTAACAGTTACAAAAAAATGCCCCGGTCGTGAGATCGGGGCTTTTTTTTGCCTTTATTGGTAACAGATACGACAAAACTGTTTCTCAAATCCGGCACAAATAAAAACGGCCTCCCTATCACAAAGGAGGCCGTTTTCGGTGTAGCCAAGTAGCGATCAGCTTACTTGCGGTCTTCCAGCTTGGTGATGTCACGCGACTCGTAGCCGGTGTACAGCTGGCGCGGACGGCCAATCTTGTACGGGCTGGAGAGCATTTCTTTCCAGTGGGAGATCCAGCCCACGGTCCGCGCCAGGGCGAAGATCACGGTGAACATGCTGGTTGGAATGCCGATCGCCTTGAGGATGATCCCCGAGTAGAAGTCGACGTTCGGGTACAGCGAGCGCTCGATGAAGTACGGGTCGGTCAGGGCGATCTCTTCCAGGCGCATGGCCAGTTCGAGTTGCGGATCGTTCTTGATGCCCAGTTCCTTCAACACTTCGTCGCAGGTCTTCTTCATTACGGTGGCGCGCGGGTCGCGGTTCTTGTAGACCCGGTGACCGAAGCCCATCAACTTGAACGGATCGTTCTTGTCCTTGGCCTTGGCGATGAACTTGTCGATGTTCGAGACATCGCCGATTTCATCGAGCATGGTCAATACGGCTTCGTTCGCACCGCCGTGGGCAGGGCCCCACAGTGCGGCGATACCGGCGGCGATACAGGCGAACGGGTTGGCGCCCGAGGAGCCCGCCAGGCGCACGGTAGAGGTCGAGGCGTTCTGTTCGTGGTCGGCGTGGAGGATGAAGATCTTGTCCATCGCGGCGGCCAGCACCGGGCTGATCGGTTTGATCTCGCACGGGGTGTTGAACATCATGTGCAGGAAGTTTTCCGCGTACGTCAGGTCGTTGCGCGGGTACATCATGGGTTGGCCCATGGAGTACTTGTAAACCATTGCGGCCAGGGTCGGCATCTTGGCAACCAGGCGGATCGCGGAGATTTCGCGATGCTGCGGGTTATTGATGTCCAGGGAGTCGTGATAGAAGGCCGACAGGGCGCCGACTACGCCGCACATGACGGCCATCGGGTGGGCGTCGCGACGGAAGCCGTTGAAGAAGGTCTTCAACTGCTCGTGAACCATGGTGTGGTTCTTCACGGTGCTGACAAACTGGGCCTTTTGCTCAGCTGTTGGCAATTCGCCATTAAGCAGCAGGTAGCAGGTTTCCAGGTAGTCCGACTGTTCAGCAAGCTGTTCGATCGGGTAGCCGCGGTGCAGCAGGATACCGTTATCACCGTCGATATAGGTGATCTTCGACTCGCATGAGGCGGTCGACATGAAGCCTGGGTCGAATGTAAAACGGCCCGTGGCCGTCAGGCCCCGTACGTCGATAACATCGGGACCAACGGTGCCGGTTAAAATGGGCAGCTCGACGGGGGCTGCGCCCTCGATGATCAACTGCGCTTTTTTGTCAGCCATGTGGCCTCCTATTTATGCTTCAAATCATCAGACAGACCCCCCACGCAGGGCCCGCACCACTATAGTGAGATAAATTCAGATGTCAATTTGCCTAAAGTCTTGCTCCAGAAGGCTTTAACCGTACTTTTTCCTCGAAATTACCTGCCATTTACGCCTTTTATGCCGCCAGCGCAATGCGCTATTAGGGTGAGGAGTGCGCGTTGTCATTAGTTGCCTAACTGTCTATACTCGGCCTCCGACCGCCAGGGGCTTTTGGGCCCGTTTTGATGGGGGTCGCACTCCCTGGGTGGTGGTTACCTGACCAGTGCACTCCCCAACAACTTTGCCCTGATTGTTAGGGGCTCTTCAGTGTGAAAAAAAGCCGTGAATAGCCAACGACCTGTAAACCTAGACCTAAGGACCATCAAACTCCCCATCACCGGCGTAACGTCGTTCCTGCACCGTGTATCCGGCATCATCCTGTTTCTTGGCCTGGGCATCATGCTTTATGCATTGAGCAAATCCCTGGGTTCGGAAGAAGGGTACGCCGAGGTGAAGGCATGCTTGACCAGTCCGCTGGCCAAATTCGTCGCCTGGGGCCTCCTGTCCGCTCTGCTTTATCACCTTGTGGCCGGTATTCGCCACTTGATCATGGACATGGGTATCGGTGAGACGCTGGAAGGCGGCAAGCTGGGCTCGAAAATCGTCATCGCCATTTCCGTGGTGCTGATCGTTCTGGCGGGAGTTTGGATATGGTAACCAGCGTTACGAACCTGTCGCGTTCGGGCCTCTATGACTGGATGGCGCAACGTGTGTCTGCGGTTGTTCTCGCGGCTTATTTCATCTTCCTGATCGGGTACCTCGCGGCGAACCCTGGCATTGGCTACGCCCAATGGCACGGCCTGTTCGCTCACAACGGGATGCGCATCTTCAGTCTGCTGGCCCTTGTAGCCCTGGGCGCTCACGCCTGGGTTGGCATGTGGACCATCGCGACCGACTACCTGACGCCGATGGCGCTGGGCAAGTCCGCGACAGCAGTACGGTTTCTCTTCCAGGCAGTATGCGGCGTCGCGATGTTCGCTTACTTCGTCTGGGGTGTGCAGATTCTTTGGGGTATCTGATTCATGGCTAACACAGTTAATACGCTTTCATTCGACGCCATCATCATTGGCGGCGGCGGTGCCGGCATGCGCGCTGCGCTGCAACTGGCCCAGGGCGGTCACAAGACTGCCGTGATCACCAAGGTGTTCCCGACCCGTTCCCACACCGTTTCGGCCCAGGGTGGCATCACGTGCGCCATCGCCTCCGCCGATCCAAACGATGACTGGCGCTGGCACATGTACGATACCGTCAAGGGTTCCGACTATATCGGTGACCAGGACGCTATCGAATACATGTGCTCCGTAGGCCCGGAAGCGGTCTTCGAGCTGGAACACATGGGTCTGCCGTTCTCCCGTACCGAACAGGGTCGCATCTACCAGCGTCCGTTCGGCGGTCAGTCGAAAGACTTCGGTAAGGGTGGCCAGGCCGCTCGTACCTGTGCCGCAGCCGACCGTACCGGTCACGCGCTGTTGCACACCCTGTACCAGGCCAACCTGAAGGCCGGCACCGTATTCCTCAACGAATACTACGGCGTCGACCTGGTGAAGAACGAAGACGGTGCCTTTGTAGGCATGATCGTTATCTGCATCGAAACCGGCGAAACCTCGTACGTGCGGGCTAACGCCACCGTATTGGCGACCGGCGGTGCAGGCCGTATCTACTCTTCGACTACCAACGCCCTGATCAACACCGGTGACGGTATCGGCATGGCCCTGCGTGCAGGCGTTCCGGTACAAGACATCGAAATGTGGCAGTTCCACCCGACCGGCATCGCCGGCGCCGGTGTACTGGTTACAGAAGGTTGCCGTGGTGAAGGTGGTTACCTGATCAACAAGAACGGCGAGCGCTTCATGGAGCGTTATGCTCCGAACGCCAAAGACCTTGCCGGTCGTGACGTTGTAGCCCGTTCCATGGTTAAAGAGATCATCGCCGGTAACGGCTGTGGTCCCGATGGCGACCACGTGATGCTGAAGCTCGATCACCTCGGTGAAGAAGTGCTGCACAGCCGTCTGCCAGGCATCATGGAGCTCTCCAAGACCTTTGCCCACGTTGACCCGGCTGTTGCGCCGATCCCGGTTGTTCCAACTTGCCACTATATGATGGGCGGCGTTGCCACCAACATTCATGGCCAGGCGATCACCCAGGACGCCGACGGCGTTGACCAGATCATCCCTGGTCTGTTCGCGGTAGGTGAAGTGGCTTGCGTATCGGTTCACGGTGCCAACCGCCTGGGTGGCAACTCGCTGCTCGACCTGGTGGTATTCGGTCGCGCCGCCGGCCTGTTCCTGGAACAGACCCTGAAGGAAGGCGTTGATTACGCTCGTCCACGCCAGTCCGACATCGACGCTGCCCTGGCACGTCTGGATGGCCTGAACTCGCGTACCGATGGCGAAGACGTTGCCTCCCTGCGCAAAGAGCTGCAAAGCTGCATGCAGAACTACTTCGGTGTGTTCCGTACCGGCGAATACATGCAGAAAGGTATCGCCCAGCTGGCTGACCTGCGTACGCGCATCGCCAACGTCAAGATCAACGACAAGAGCCAGGCGTTCAACACCGCTCGAATCGAAGCCCTTGAGCTGCAAAACCTGCTGGAAGTGGCTGAAGCGACTGCGATCGCCGCCGAGGTTCGTAAAGAATCCCGTGGTGCTCACGCTCGTGAAGACTATGAAGACCGCGACGACGAAAACTGGTTGTGCCACACCCTGTACTTCCCGGGTGACAAGCGCGTAACCAAGCGTGCCGTGAACTTCTCGCCGAAGACGGTTCCGACGTTTGAACCGAAGATTCGGACTTACTAAGGGTGGCTGCCATGTTGAAAGTCAGTGTTTATCGCTACAACCCTGATCAGGACGCTGCGCCGTTCATGCAGGAATTCCAGGTCGATACCGGTGGTAAGGACCTGATGGTGCTGGACGTGCTGGCCCTGGTTAAAGAGCAGGACGAAGGTTTCTCCTATCGTCGCTCTTGCCGTGAGGGTGTCTGCGGCTCCGACGGCATGAACATCAACGGCAAGAACGGCCTGGCGTGCATCACGCCGCTGTCTTCCGTGGTGAAAGGCAACAAGTTGGTTGTTCGTCCGCTGCCAGGTTTGCCGGTTATCCGTGACCTGGTCGTCGATATGAGCATCTTCTACAAGCAATACGAGAAGGTTAAGCCATTCCTGCAGAACGACACGCCGGCTCCGGCCATCGAGCGTCTGCAGACTCCGGAAGAGCGCGAGAAGCTGGACGGTCTGTACGAGTGCATCCTGTGCGCTTGCTGCTCGACTTCCTGCCCGTCCTTCTGGTGGAACCCCGACAAGTTCCTGGGCCCAGCTGCCCTGCTGCAAGCGTACCGCTTCCTGGCAGACAGCCGTGACACCAAGACTGCCGAGCGTCTGGCTTCGCTGGATGACCCGTTCAGCGTATTCCGCTGCCGCGGGATCATGAACTGCGTCAACGTATGTCCCAAAGGCCTGAACCCGACTAAGGCCATTGGTCACGTACGTAGCATGCTGCTGCAAAGCGGCGTGTAACCGACGTTGTAGTAAAAGCAGGACCGTTGTGCCCGTAGATGCTACGGCGCAGGCTTCAACCGGCGCCGTAGTTTTAACTTGAGCAGCGACTTACAAAGACGCGGCTCTTATTTTGAAGAAATGAGACAAGCAGGGGCATTCGGGTTGGTACCCGAACTATCAGCGTGATCCTAAGTGGCTTGTTTTGGTCGCTGCACTTGGCCTTTTGCAAGCAAACTCGGTGTTTTCGCCGGTGGTGTCCCCAAATCGAGGGTGACCAAGCATGCAAGAAAGCGTGATGCAGCGCATGTGGAACAGCGGCTATCTTTCAGGTGGTAACGCTGCCTATGTGGAAGAGCTTTATGAGCTCTACCTGCACGACCCTAACGCTGTGCCAGAAGAATGGCGCACCAAATTTCAGACGTTGTCTTCAGACGGCAACGCTGCCACCGATGTATCGCACGCAACAATTCGCGATCAGTTCGTGCTGCTGGCAAAGAACCAGCGCCGCGCCCAGCCGGTTTCTGCCGCAAGCGTGAGCAGTGAGCACGAGAAGAAGCAAGTTGAAGTACTGCGACTGATCCAGGCCTACCGTATGCGTGGCCACCAGGCAGCCCAGCTTGACCCGCTGGGGCTGTGGCAGCGTCCTGCACCTGCAGACCTGTCGATCAATCATTACGGCTTGACCAATGCCGATCTTGATACGACCTTCCGTGCCGGCGACCTGTTCATCGGCAAAGAGGAAGCGAGCCTACGCGAAATTCACGAAGCGTTGCAGCAGACATATTGCCGCACCATCGGTGCCGAATTTACGCACATCACTGATTCCGAGCAGCGCCACTGGTTCCAGCACCGCCTTGAAGGCGTGCGTGGTCGCCCGGTGCTGTCTGCGGACGTCAAGAGCCACTTGCTCGAGCGCGTCACTGCAGCGGAAGGCCTGGAAAAATACCTGGGCACCAAATACCCGGGCACCAAGCGTTTCGGCCTGGAAGGCGGCGAAAGCCTGATCCCGATGCTCGACGAGCTGATCCAGCGTTCCGGTTCCTACGGCACCAAGGAAATCGTGATCGGCATGGCCCACCGTGGCCGCTTGAACGTGCTGGTCAACACCTTCGGCAAGAACCCGCGCGAGCTGTTCGACGAGTTCGAAGGCAAGAAGAAGGTCGAGCTGGGTTCCGGTGACGTTAAATATCACCAGGGCTTCTCGTCCAACGTAATGACCACCGGCGGTGAAGTTCACCTGGCCATGGCGTTCAACCCATCCCACCTGGAGATCGTTTCTCCAGTGGTCGAGGGGTCGGTACGTGCGCGCCAGGATCGTCGTAACGATTCCACCGGTGAGAAGGTCCTGCCGATTTCCATCCACGGTGACGCGGCGTTCGCCGGTCAGGGTGTGGTCCTGGAAACGTTCCAGATGTCGCAGACTCGCGGCTTCAAGACCGGCGGTACCGTTCACATCGTCATCAACAACCAGGTGGGCTTCACCATCAGCAACCCGCTGGACGCACGCTCTACCGAGTACGCGACCGACGTTGCCAAGATGATCCAGGCGCCGATCCTCCATGTGAATGGTGATGATCCGGAAGCCGTGTTGTTCGTGACCCAGTTGGCCATCGATTACCGCATGCAGTTCAAGCGTGACGTGGTCATCGACCTGGTCTGCTACCGTCGTCGCGGTCACAACGAAGCGGATGAGCCTAGCGGCACCCAACCGTTGATGTACCAGCAAATCACCAAGCAGCGCACCACCCGTGAGCTGTATGCCGATAGCCTGATCAAGGCCGGCGTGGTGGACGATGCACGTGTTCAGGCGAAGATCGATGAATACCGCAACGCGCTGGACAACGGCCTGCATGTCGTGAAAAGCCTGGTCAAGGAGCCGAACAAAGAGCTGTTCGTTGACTGGCGTCCGTACCTGGGCCACGCCTGGACTGCGCGTCACGACACCTCGTTCGATCTGAAGACCCTGCAGGAACTGTCGGCCAAGCTGCTGGAAATCCCAGACGGTTTCGTCGTACAGCGCCAGGTTGCGAAGATCTACGAAGACCGTCAGAAGATGCAAGCCGGCGGCCTGCCGATCAACTGGGGTTACGCTGAAACCATGGCGTACGCGACCCTGGCGTTCGAGGGTCACCCGATCCGCATGACCGGCCAGGACATCGGCCGCGGTACGTTCTCGCACCGTCACGCTGTGTTGCACAACCAGAAAGACGCGGGCACCTACATCCCGTTGCAGAACCTGTACGAAGGCCAGCCACGTTTCGACCTGTACGATTCGTTCCTGTCCGAAGAAGCCGTACTGGCGTTCGAATACGGTTACTCGACCACCACGCCTCAGGCGCTGGTGATCTGGGAAGCCCAGTTCGGCGACTTCGCCAACGGTGCCCAGGTGGTTATCGACCAGTTCATCACCAGCGGCGAGCACAAGTGGGGCCGTCTGTGCGGTCTGACCATGCTGCTGCCACACGGTTATGAAGGTCAGGGTCCGGAGCACTCCTCGGCCCGTCTGGAGCGTTACCTGCAATTGTGCGCCGAGCACAACATCCAGGTGTGCGTGCCGACTACCCCGGCCCAGATCTACCACTTGCTGCGTCGCCAGGTGATCCGCCCGCTGCGCAAGCCGCTGGTAGTGCTGACGCCGAAATCGCTGCTGCGTCATAAATTGGCCATCTCGACCCTGGAAGATCTGGCGGATGGTTCGTTCCAGACCGTTATTTCAGAAATCGACACCCTGGACGCGGCCAAGGTCACTCGCCTGATCCTGTGCAGCGGCAAGGTTTACTACGATTTGCTGGAAAAACGCCGTGCCGAAGGCCGCGAAGACATCGCCATCGTGCGGATCGAGCAGCTTTACCCGTTCCCGGAAGACGACCTGATGGAGGCCATCGCGCCTTACACCAACCTCACCAATGTGGTGTGGTGTCAGGAAGAACCGATGAACCAGGGCGCGTGGTACAGCAGCCAGCATCATCTGCGTCGCAGCATCGGCAATCACAAACAGGCACTGGGCCTGGAGTACGCCGGTCGTGATGCTTCTGCTGCACCTGCGTGTGGTTATGCGTCGATGCACGCCGAGCAGCAGGAAAAACTGCTGCAAGATGCTTTCACTGTTTAACGCCTTCGCGCTGACTGAAACCGAATTTTAAGGACCCACAGATAATGGCTATCGAAATCAAAGCCCCGTCATTCCCGGAATCGGTTGCCGATGGCACCGTTGCCACCTGGCACAAGAAACCAGGCGAGGCCGTCAAGCGTGACGACCTGATCGTCGACATCGAAACCGACAAGGTCGTGCTCGAAGTGTTGGCTGAAGCTGACGGCGTGCTGGGCGCAATCGTTGCCGAAGAAGGCGCTACCGTCCTGTCGAACCAGGTACTGGGCTCGATCGAAGAGGGCGGTGCTGCTGCCGCTGCTCCTGCTCCTGCCGCCGCTGCTGCACCGGCTGCTGCCGCAGCTCCAGCTGCTGCACCGGCTGCGGGTGGCGAAGATCCAATCGCTGCACCGGCTGCGCGTCAGCTGGCTGACGAAAACGGCATCAACCTGGCGTCCATCAAGGGCACCGGCAAAGATGGCCGTGTGACCAAGGAAGACGTGGTTGCCGCCGTTGAAGCCAAGAAAAACGCTCCAGCTGCTGCTCCTGCCAAGGCTGCTGCCCCGGCTGCCGCTGCTCCTGTGTTCGCCGCTGGCGACCGCACCGAGAAGCGCGTACCGATGACCCGCGTGCGTGCCACCGTGGCCAAGCGCCTGGTTGAAGCACAGTCGAACATGGCGATGCTGACTACTTTCAACGAAGTCGACATGACCGAAGTCATGGCCCTGCGTTCGAAGTACAAAGACCTGTTCGAGAAGTCCCACAACGGCGTACGCCTGGGCTTCATGTCGTTCTTCGTGAAAGCGGCCACCGAAGCGCTGAAACGCTTCCCGGCAGTCAACGCTTCCATCGACGGCGGCGACATCGTTTACCACGGTTATGCTGACGTCGGCGTTGCCGTCTCCAGCGACCGTGGCCTGGTGGTACCGGTTCTGCGTAACGCCGAGCTGATGAGCCTGGCTGAAATCGAAGGCGGCATCGCCAACTTCGGCAAGAAGGCCCGTGACGGCAAACTGACCATCGACGAGATGACCGGTGGTACCTTCACCATCACCAACGGTGGTACTTTCGGTTCGATGATGTCGACTCCGATCGTCAACCCGCCACAAGCTGCGATCCTGGGCATGCACAACATTCTGCAGCGTCCTATGGCGATCAACGGCCAAGTGGTTATCCGCCCGATGATGTACCTGGCGCTGTCGTACGATCACCGCCTGATCGATGGTAAAGAAGCCGTGACTTTCTTGGTGACCATCAAGAACCTGCTGGAAGACCCGGCTCGTCTGCTGCTGGATATCTGATAAAGCGGCGGTGCGCCGTACCACCCGGTCTGCCGCGAGGCAGGCCGGAGTGCGGCTCACGGCTTGAAGCTTTTAGCTAAAGAGGATTTTTTTTCATGTCGCAGAAATTTGACGTTGTAGTGATTGGCGCAGGCCCTGGCGGCTACGTTGCCGCCATCAAGGCCGCACAACTGGGCCTCTCGACTGCTTGCATCGAAAAATACACCGACAAGGAAGGCAAACTGGCGCTGGGCGGTACTTGCCTGAACGTTGGCTGCATTCCTTCCAAGGCGCTGCTGGACAGCTCCTGGAAATTCCACGAAGCGCAAGACGGTTTTGCCATCCACGGCATCAACCACGCTGGCGTGACCATGGACGTGCCAGCGATGGTCGGCCGCAAGGCCAACATCGTTAAAGGCCTGACTTCCGGCGTTGCTACCCTGTTCAAGGCCAACGGCGTTACTTCCCTGCAAGGCCACGGCAAACTGCTGGCCGGCAAGAAAGTTGAAATCACCAAGCCTGACGGTTCGACCGAAATCATCGAAGCCGAGAACGTGATCCTGGCTCCAGGTTCGCGTCCAATCGACATTCCACCGGCTCCGGTCGACCAGAACGTGATCGTTGATTCGACCGGCGCCCTGGAATTCCAAGCGGTTCCAAAACGTCTGGGCGTGATCGGCGCTGGCGTGATCGGCCTGGAACTGGGTTCGGTCTGGTCCCGCCTGGGTTCCGAAGTGACCGTGCTGGAAGCCCTGGACACGTTCCTGCTGGCTGCCGACACCGCAGTGTCCAAAGAAGCGCTGAAAACCCTGACCAAACAAGGTCTGGACATCAAGCTGGGCGCTCGTGTTACCGGTTCCAAGGTTAACGGCGAAGAAGTTGTCGTGACCTACACCGACAAGGATGGCGAACAGACCATCACTTTCGACAAGCTGATCGTAGCCGTTGGTCGCCGTCCGGTGACCACTGACCTGCTGGCTTCCGACAGCGGCGTGAACATCGACGAGCGTGGTTTCATCCACGTTGACGATCACTGCGCTACCACCGTGCCGGGCGTCTACGCCATTGGCGACGTGGTTCGCGGCATGATGCTGGCGCACAAGGCTTCCGAAGAAGGCATCATGGTTGTCGAGCGCATCAAGGGTCACAAGACCCAGATGAACTACGACCTGATCCCGTCTGTTATCTACACCCACCCGGAAATTGCATGGGTCGGCAAGAACGAACAGCAGTTGAAAGCTGAAGGCGTTGAAGTTAACGTCGGCACCTTCCCGTTTGCCGCTTCTGGCCGTGCCATGGCAGCCAACGACACCGGTGGTTTTGTCAAAGTCATCGCTGATGCCAAGACTGACCGCGTATTGGGCGTCCATGTGATCGGCCCAGGCGCAGCAGAACTGGTTCAGCAAGGCGCAATCGGTATGGAATTCGGCACCAGCGCCGAAGACATCGGCATGATGGTTTTCTCCCATCCGACCCTGTCCGAAGCGCTGCACGAAGCCGCGTTGGCAGTGAATGGCCATGCCATCCACATCGCCAACAAGAAGAAGCGCTAAGCGAGATAATAAGAAACCACGGCGGTTGCCCGTCGTGAGCCTTGTGCGCAAGACTCACCGCGGAATATCCGCTGGACGCAGTCTTGCGCAGTTTCACCACCCAGGGTTCAAGCCTTTGGTGGTTTGACTGTGCAAGCAGCAGTCACAGGTGGCGCGGCACTCAATAAAGAGCGCAGCGCCGAATGCGCAGTACCTAACGAAGACGGTAATAAGCATGAATCTTCACGAGTATCAGGGTAAGCAGCTGTTCGCTGAATACGGCCTGCCAGTATCCAAGGGTTACGCAGTAGACACCCCGGAAGCAGCAGCAGAAGCTTGCGACAAAATCGGCGGCACCGAGTGGGTTGTCAAAGCCCAGGTCCACGCTGGTGGTCGCGGTAAAGCGGGCGGCGTTAAGCTGGTTCGCAGCAAAGAAGACGCCAAAGCCTTCGCTCAGCAGTGGCTGGGCAAGCGTCTGGTGACTTACCAGACTGATGCCAATGGCCAGCCAGTCACCAAGATCCTGGTTGAATCGTGCACTGATATCGCTAAAGAGCTGTACCTGGGCGCTGTCGTTGACCGTTCGAGCCGTCGCATCGTGTTCATGGCCTCCACCGAAGGTGGCGTGGACATTGAGAAGATCGCTGAAGAAACCCCAGAAAAAATTCTGAAAGCCACTATCGATCCACTGGTTGGCGCTCAGCCATTCCAGGGTCGCGAGCTGGCATTCCAGTTGGGTCTGGAAGGCAAGCAAGTTGCCCAGTTCGCCAAGATCTTCGTAGGTCTGGCCAAACTGTTCCAGGATCACGATCTGGCCCTGCTGGAAGTGAACCCGCTGGTGATCAAGGCTGACGGCGATCTGCATTGCCTCGATGCCAAGATCAACATCGACGCCAACGCCATGTACCGTCAGCCTAAGCTGAAGACTTTCCACGATCCGTCGCAAGACGATCCGCGCGAAGCGCACGCTGCCAAGTTCGAACTGAACTACGTAGCCCTGGAAGGTAACATCGGTTGCATGGTCAACGGTGCTGGCCTGGCCATGGGTACCATGGACATCGTCAACCTGCATGGCGGCAAACCAGCCAACTTCCTCGACGTAGGCGGCGGTGCCACCAAAGAACGCGTTACCGAAGCGTTCAAGATCATCCTGTCCGACTCCAACGTCGCTGCAGTACTGGTCAACATCTTCGGCGGCATCGTTCGTTGCGACATGATTGCCGAAGGCATCATCGGTGCAGTGAAAGAAGTCGGCGTTAAAATCCCGGTTGTTGTGCGCCTTGAAGGTAACAACGCTGAACTGGGCGCTAAAGTACTGGCAGAAAGCGGTTTGAACATCATCGCTGCTACCAGCCTGACCGACGCTGCTCAACAAGTTGTCAAAGCTGCGGAGGGCAAATAATGAGCGTCCTGATCAATAAAGACACCAAGGTTATCTGCCAGGGTATTACCGGTTCCCAAGGTAGTTTCCACACCCAGCAAGCCATCGAATACGGCACCAAGATGGTGGGTGGCGTTACTCCTGGTAAAGGCGGCACCGAGCACCTGGGCCTGCCAGTGTTCAACACCGTGAAAGATGCTGTAGCTGCCACTGGCGCCACCGCCAGCGTGATCTACGTTCCAGCTCCTTTCTGCAAGGACTCCATCCTGGAAGCAGCATTCGGCGGCATCAAGCTGATCGTTTGCATCACCGAAGGCATTCCTACCCTGGACATGCTGGACGCTAAAGTTAAGTGCGACGAGCTGGGCGTAGTCCTGATCGGCCCTAACTGCCCAGGCGTGATCACTCCAGGCGAATGCAAGATCGGCATCATGCCAGGTCACATTCACTTGCCAGGTAAAGTCGGTATCGTTTCCCGTTCCGGCACCCTGACCTACGAAGCTGTCAAGCAGACTACTGACGCCGGTTTCGGTCAGTCGACTTGCGTCGGCATCGGCGGTGACCCGATCCCAGGCTCGAACTTCATCGACATCCTGAAGCTGTTCCAGGAAGACCCGAAGACCGAAGCGATCGTAATGATCGGTGAGATCGGCGGTTCGGCTGAAGAAGAAGCGGCTGCCTACATCAAGGCACACGTGACCAAGCCGGTTGTTTCCTACATCGCTGGTGTGACTGCCCCTGCTGGCAAGCGCATGGGCCATGCTGGCGCAATCATCTCTGGCGGCAAGGGTACTGCAGACGAGAAGTTTGCTGCCCTGGAAGACGCAGGCGTTAAAACCGTGCGTTCGCTGGCAGACATCGGCAAGGCTTTGTCCGAGCTGACCGGTTGGGCTGTCAAGTAAGCCTCGCGCTTAACTGACGCTTCACCCCACAAAGGCCACCTTCGGGTGGCCTTTGTGCATTCTGAAGGTTGGTGGAGATCAACATGTGGGAGCGGGCTTGCTCGCGAAAGCGGTGTGTCAGTCAGCTCATGAGTGGCTGATACACCGCTTTCGCGAGCAAGCCCGCTCCCACATTCGATCGTATTTCAAAATTTAGATATAAAAACGCGACATAAAAATGTCGCTTATCGGACAGTTCGCCCCGCAACAGTGCGTTTGACCCGCAAATTCGTTAGGCTAGCCGCCTCTTTATGCGTGTGCCTCCCAAAAGGAAGCCTCGCGCCAGACCGGTCGGTCCCCATCCGGACCGGCAGTATTTCCCTCATCCATAGGGAAGCCCTCTCTAAATTCCGATTCAGTAGTGTGGTATTTCCTCAAATGAAAGTGTTGAAAAGCCAGGACATCCTGGCGTTGGGCTTTATGACTTTTGCCCTGTTCGTGGGCGCCGGCAACATCATCTTCCCGCCAATCGTCGGTTTGCAGTCCGGGCCTCATGTCTGGATGGCGGCGCTGGGCTTCCTGATCACCGCGGTCGGTTTGCCGGTGATCACCGTGGTCGCCCTGGCCAAGGTCGGTGGTGGCATGGACGCGTTGAGCAGTCCGATCGGCAAGATCGCCGGTGGCTTGCTGGCAGCGGCGGCCTACCTGGCTGTCGGCCCGTTGTTCGCCACCCCGCGAACCGCCACCGTTTCCTTTGAAGTGGGCCTGGCGCCGCTGACCGGTGAAAGCCCGCTGGCGCTGTTCCTCTACAGCTCGGTGTACTTCCTGTTGGTGTTCTTCATCTCCCTGTACCCGGGCCGTCTGCTGGATACGGTTGGTCGTTTCCTGGCACCGTTGAAGATCATCGCCCTGGCCGTATTGGGCATTGCTGCCTTTGCCTTGCCGGCCGGCGATGTGGGTGTTGCCACCCCTGAGTACGTGGCCGCACCGTTCTCCCAGGGCTTTATCAATGGTTACCTGACCATGGATACCCTCGGCGCGCTGGTATTCGGCATTGTGATCGTCAACGCGATCCGCTCCCGTGGCGTCGAGTCGCCGAAGCTGATCACCCGCTACGCGATCATCGCCGGGCTGATTGCCGGTGTGGGCCTGGCGCTGGTGTACATCAGCCTGTTCCGCCTCGGTTCGGGCAGCCACGAAGTGGCGGCCGGTGCCGCCAACGGCGCCGCCGTGCTGCACGCCTACGTCCAGCACACCTTCGGCTCCCTGGGCAGCGGCTTCCTCGCCGTGCTGATTTCCCTGGCGTGCCTGGTAACCGCGGTGGGCCTGACCTGCGCCTGCGCCGAGTACTTCAGCCGCGTACTGCCGCTGTCCTATAAGACCCTGGTGGTGATCCTGGCGGTATTCTCGCTGTTTGTGTCCAACCTGGGCCTGACCAAGCTGATCGCGTTCTCGATCCCGGTGCTGACCGCCATCTACCCGCCGTGCATCGTGCTGGTGGCCCTGAGCTTCTGTAAGGACTTCTGGCAGGAGCAGGGCCGGATCGTTGGCCCGGTGATGCTGGTGTCGTTCATCTTCGGTTGCATTGACGCGCTGAAGGGCGCGGGCCTGGCTGACTGGATGCCATCGCAACTGGCTCACCTGCCGCTGAGCGAGCAGGGCCTGGCGTGGCTGGTGCCTTCGGTGATGACGCTGGTGGTTGCGGTGGTGATTGACCGCCTGCTGGGCAAACGCAGTGAAGCGATGGCTTAAACGTTTAGCCACTAACTTGTGCCGAGGTTTAGTTCGAAGTTTCGAGCTGCCCGGCCGGGTTAAAAGCACCGGACAAAGTAAAGCCCGCTATTAAGCGGGCTTTCTTTTGCAACATGACTTTTCAAGTCACAGTGTTCAAGTCGTCAGACTCAAGAACCGGTTGCAGGTGTTGCTTCTTTCGCTGCAGCTTCGTTCGATTCAGCCTGAGCTTTGGCAGCATCGGCGTTTTCTTTCGCAGCGTCGTTCACTTTATCCTGTGCTTTCGCCATGTCTTTTTGAGCTTGCTCAGAGTGGGCTGCGGCGTCTTGGGCTTTGTCTTCGGATTTTTTGTCGCAGGCAGCGAGGCCGAGGGCAGCAGCCAGCATCATGGAAATAGCTAAAGTCTTGCGCATGGGGTGTTTCTCCTTATTGAAGATATCTACTGGCCTTTCGAGCCTATGCCCAACGCTTAGTTCCTTAAATCTCACAGATATATAAGGCTTTTCCCTAGGGAACTTTCAGCAAGGTTGTCTACTCCGCCGGCTCCACACTAATAAGAGTCTTTAACGAATGACCGAAAATCCTCTTTTATCCCGTGCCACGCGCTTTGTTTCAGCCTTGCGCCACTGCCAGGTGCTGGGCATCCAGGTGCACGCCGCCAGTGAGGACGGCATGACGCTGGTGCTGCCCTATGCTCCGCATATCGTCGGTGACCCGCAGACCGGCGTGATCCACGGCGGCGCCATCACATCCTTGATGGACACCGCCTGTGGCATGGCTACCTTGTGCGTACTACCGGAGTTCGA
Source organism: Pseudomonas sp. E6002 (assembly GCF_013385565.1). Classification (NCBI taxonomy): domain Bacteria; kingdom Pseudomonadati; phylum Pseudomonadota; class Gammaproteobacteria; order Pseudomonadales; family Pseudomonadaceae; genus Pseudomonas; species Pseudomonas sp. E6002. Next base: position 406,182 of record NZ_JACAPT010000001.1, read on the forward strand.
GGTTTGCCCGACCCTGGACCTGCGCATCGACTACATGCACCCGGCCGAGCCCCATAAACCGGTATTCGGCTTTGCCCAGTGCTACCGGGTGACCACCGACGTGATCTTCACCCGCGGCTTCGCCTACCAGGACGATCCGCAGCAACCGATTGCCCACGTGGTGGGTACGTTCATGCGCATGGGCAAGCGCCTCAAGGGCAGCCAGGGCCTGGGCAATGCAATCAAGGGAGAACAGGCATGAAACATCAGTTCAAAACCCGTCTGCAGCAAGCCCACGAACGGGGCAACTATGAGGCGCTGCTCAACCTGATTCCCTACGCCAGGCTGATCGGTATCGAATGCACGCGCCTGGGGGATGAATTGCTGTTCCGCATGCCGGCCAACAAGGACAACATTGGTAACCCGATATTGCCGGCGATCCACGGCGGGGTGATCGCGGGCTTCATGGAGCTGTCCGCAGCCTTGCATTTGCTGGTTTTCACCGGTGCGCCTGGTGTTCCCAAGATCATCGATTTCTCCCTGGATTACCTGCGCGCCGGCCAGTTTCGCGACACCTACGCCAAATGCCAGGTGTGGCGCCAGGGCCGACGGGTGGCCAATGTGGCGATTACCGCCTGGCAAAGCACCCCGGCCGAACCGATTGCCACCGCCCGCGCGCATTTCAAGATTGAGGAACCGGCCCGCCCTTGAAATCCTGGTCTTAGCCCCCAACTTTGATGACAACCCGCCGCCAACCCTCAAGGGCGCGGCCACTGCCATCCAATTGGAGTTTGATGACCATGAGTGTGGAAACTCAAAAGGAAACCCTGGGCTTCCAGACCGAGGTGAAGCAACTGCTGCACCTCATGATCCATTCGCTGTATTCCAACAAGGAAATTTTCCTTCGCGAATTGATCTCGAACGCCTCTGACGCTGTCGACAAATTACGTTTCGAAGCCCTGTCCAAGCCTGAGTTGCTGGAAGGTGGCGCGGAACTGAAAATCCGTGTGAGCTTCGACAAGGACGCGAAAACCGTCACCCTCGAAGACAACGGTATCGGCATGAGCCGTGACGATGCGATCACCCACCTGGGGACCATCGCCAAATCCGGCACCGCTGATTTCATGAAGAACCTGTCGGGCGACCAGAAGAAAGATTCGCACCTGATCGGCCAGTTCGGCGTGGGCTTCTACTCGGCCTTCATCGTTGCCGACAAGGTTGAAGTATTCAGCCGCCGTGCCGGCCTTGCCGCCAGCGAAGGCGTGCACTGGTCTTCCAAGGGCGAGGGCGAATTTGAAATCGCCACTGTCGACAAGGCTGATCGTGGTACCCGCATCGTCCTGCACCTGAAGTCCGGTGAAGACGAGTTCGCCGATGGCTGGCGTCTGCGCAATATCATCAAGAAGTACTCCGACCACATCGCGTTGCCGATCGAGTTGCCGAAAGAACAAGCGGCGGCCGAAGGCGAAGAAGCCCCAGCCCAGGAATGGGAAGTGGTCAACCGCGCCAGCGCCCTGTGGACCCGTCCTCGTACCGAAGTCAAGGACGAGGAATACCAGGAGTTCTACAAGCACATTGCCCACGATTACGAAAACCCGCTGAGCTGGAGCCACAACAAGGTCGAAGGCAAGCTGGAATACAGCTCGCTGCTCTACGTACCGGCCCGTGCTCCGTTCGACCTGTACCAGCGTGAAGCGCCGAAAGGCCTGAAGCTGTATGTGCAGCGCGTATTCGTGATGGACCAGGCGGAATCGTTCCTGCCGTTGTACCTGCGCTTTATCAAGGGTGTGGTTGACTCCAACGACCTGTCGCTGAACGTGTCGCGGGAAATCCTGCAGAAAGACCCGATCATCGACTCGATGAAGTCGGCGCTGACCAAGCGTGTCCTCGACATGCTGGAAAAGCTGGCGAAAAACGAGCCTGAGCAATACAAGGGCTTCTGGAAAAACTTCGGCCAGGTCATGAAAGAAGGCCCGGCAGAAGATTTCGCCAACAAGGAAAAAATCGCCGGCCTGCTGCGTTTCGCATCGACCAACGGTGACGACGGCGAGCAGAACGTTTCCCTGGCTGAATACCTGGCGCGCGCCAAGGAAGGTCAGGACAAGATCTACTACCTGACCGGTGAAACCTACGCTCAGGTCAAGAACAGCCCGCACCTGGAAGTCTTCCGCAAGAAAGGCATCGAAGTGCTGCTGCTGACCGACCGCATCGACGAGTGGCTGATGAGCTACCTCAGCGACTTCGACGGCAAGAGCTTTGTTGACGTCGCCCGCGGCGACCTGGACCTGGGCAACCTGGATTCCGAAGAAGACAAGAAAGCCGCTGAAGAAGTGGCCAAGTCCAAAGAGGGTCTGGTTGAGCGAATCAAGACCGCCTTGGGCGATGCCGTCAGCGAAGTGCGGGTTTCCCACCGTCTGACCGATTCCCCGGCGATCCTGGCCATCGGCGAGCAGGACCTGGGCATGCAGATGCGTCAGATCCTGGAAGCCAGCGGTCAGAAGGTTCCGGATTCCAAGCCGATCTTCGAATTCAACCCGGCTCACCCGCTGATCGAGAAACTCGACGGCGAGCAGAGCGAAGAGCGGTTTGGCGACCTGTCGCATATCCTCTTCGACCAGGCAGCCCTGGCTGCCGGCGACAGCCTGAAAGACCCGGCCGCTTATGTGCGCCGACTGAACAAGCTGTTGGTTGAACTGTCGGTTTAACACCGTTGTAGAAAAACCCGCTTCGGCGGGTTTTTTCGTTCTGGAGCCTTTCACCTGGAGTAAATGATGAGCCAAATCACCGTGCGTTCCGTGGTCTATCAGATTGATGGCCAGTCTTATGAAAGCCGCCTGGCATTTGATGCCAGTCATAAGGGCCCGCTGCCAGGGTTGTTGATGGCGCCGAACTGGATGGGTGTCAGTGCCGGCGCTGAAGAGATCGCCAAGAGCGTGGCCAGCAAGGGCTACGTGGTGCTGCTTGCCGACCTGTACGGGCAAACCGTCCGCCCTTCGAACGGCGATGAAGCGGGTGCGGCGATGATGCCGTTGAAGAATGACCGGCCGCTGTTGAACAAGCGCATGCAGGTCGCGCTTGATCACCTGAAAACCCAGACTGAAGCGGCGGTGGATACCTCGAAGCTGGCGACCTTTGGTTTCTGCTTCGGTGGTTGCTGCTCCCTGGAGCTGGCACGTACAGGTGCAACGTTGAAAGCTGCCGTTTCGTTCCACGGCAGCCTCGACACGCCGAACCCGGCCGATGCAAAAAACATCAAGGGTTCCGTGCTGGTGTTGCACGGTGCTTCCGACCCGTTGGTGCCGAAGGAGCAACTGCCGGCGTTTGAAGACGAAATGAACGCCGCCGGTGTGGATTGGCAATTGCTGAGCTACGGCGGTGCGGTGCACTCGTTTACCGACCCGCACGCGAATGTGCCGGGCAAGATGATGTATGACGCGAAGACCGCTGCGCGGGCCTTTCAGTCGATGCATAACTTGCTGGATGAAGTGTTCAAGGGCTGATAGTTCGGTTGCCTGAGCTGGCCCCTTCGCGAGCAAGCCCGCTCCCACATTTTAACCGTGTAAATCCTGAAGGAACGCGGTCGAAATGTGGGAGCGGGCTTGCTCGCGAAGGCTGTTTCACAGGTAATAAAGCGCTTAAGCCTTGCCTCCAGGCAACTCGATCCGCTCACTTTCCCCCGGCACTGTCGGCCAATCCCCAGCCGCCCAACGCTGCCGAGCCTGCTCGATCAACGCCGGATCACTCGCGACAAAATTCCAGTTAATCCGCCGTGGCCCATCCAGCGCCGCGCCGCCGAACACCACCAGGTGGCAATCAGTCTCGGCAAACAGCCCCATGCTTGCGCCTGCCGGCAACACCACCAGGCTATGCACCTCCAGCGCTTCGCCATCCAACTGCGCCTCACCCTCCAGCACATACACCGCCCGTTCTTCATGCTCATCCGGGATCAGCAGGGTGGTAGCCGTCTGCATCCGCACCTCGGCATACAAGGTGTGCGACAACACCGGCACCGGCGATTCGAGGCAAAAGCCATTGCCGGCAATCAGGCGAATCTGCACGCCGAGGTTATCGCTCACCGGCAAGCTGGCGGCCGGATGATGGCTGTAATGCCCAGGCCCTTGTTCATGTTCCTTGGGGGAGGCCAGCCACACTTGCAACCCGTGCAGGCTGAAACCACTGGCCTTCAACGCCTCGGGGCTGCGTTCAACGTGGGCAATGGCACTGCCGGCTGTCATCCAGCTGACGTCCCCGGCCTTGACCACCTGATCGGAGCCGAGGCTGTCCTTGTGCAGGAGTTCGCCTTCAAACAGGTAGGTCAGGGTAGAGAGGCCGATGTGCGGGTGTTGGCGAATGTTCATGCCGGTACCCGGGGCATAACGGGTTTGCAGCATATGGTCGAAAAACACGAAAGGCCCGACGCTGCGGCATTGCCTGGAGGGCAGTGGGCGCAGGATCGGTTGGCCTTCCACATCTTCGGCGCGCGGGCGAATCACGGTCACGGTGGTCATGGTGCTTCCCAGTCTGAGCGGGTCTGATGGTACTGAGCATAACCCGCTCGACGGGAGGTTGCCGCTACTGGCTGAAGGCGCCTTCGGAGAGCCGGGTCTCAATGGTAACTTCGGCCGTGGTCATCAGCTTGTGCACCGGGCAGCGATCCGCCACGCGGTGCAGCTCGTCGCGCTGCTCGTCAGTGAGTACGCCCTTGAGGGTCAGTTTGACGTTGAGCTTGTATTTGCCCTTTTGCTCTTCGGTGCTGTCATGGGTGACTTCCACGGTCACGCCGGTCAGCGGTATGTCTTTTTTCTGCGCATAGAGCTTGACGGTCAGGGCCTTGCAGGACGCCAGTGCGGCGTCGAAGTAATCGTGGGGGGAGGGCGCCGAATCGTCGCCGCCCAGGCTCTTGGGCAGGTCGGTAAACAGCTCGTGGTTATTGATATTGACGCTGTGGCGGAAGTTTTCGGCGTTCAGCGTGTTCACGGTAACAGGCATGGCAAACCTCACAGGGTGGCAGGAAGAAGCTCATGCAGTTATAGAGCATGCTGGCACGTTGGTGTTCCCCGTTGTTTACCGCTGAACCCGCAGGCGCGGTCCGAGGTCTACCGGCATTAGCCCTTGTTTGAGATACCCCCGTGCGCCGGACCCGCCTGAGTATTGCCCTGTTGCTGACCGCCGCAAGCCTTGCGGTGCAGGCTCGCGACTATGCCTACAGCGATGCACACCTGCATTACGTCGATTTCTTCCAGGAGTCGGCGGGCATGGATAAATTACTCAAGGCCATGGCCGATAATCGCATCGAGCACGTGATGATTTCCGGCATACCGGTGGCCAAGAAATGGCATGAGGACGAACCCAAGCGGCCGCGCTATTACGCCGGGGACGACGCCGACGCCTATTGGTACAGCGCCACCGACGTGTTCGTCGCCGATGCGGTCAATAAACTGAGCCCGGAGCAACGTCAGCGCTTTCATCCGTTCCTCAGTGGTTTCAATCCCAACGATAAAAATGCCGCATCCCATATCCAGCGCATGCTCGATCTCAATCCTGGGCTCTGGCAAGGCATCGGCGAAGTCTTCACCCGTCACGACGACCTGACCGCGCTGACCTCCGGCGACACTCCAAGGGCCAACAACGAGGCGATGACCCGCATCTATCACCTGGCCGCGGAGAATGATCTGCCGGTGATGGTGCATTCCAACATCACCTCCAAGCGTGAGAAAAATCCGTTGTACCTGGCGGAAATGGAAGAGCCGCTGCGTAATCACCCGCACACCCGGTTTATCTGGGCCCATGCGGGCAGCAGCATGGAGATCCATCGGCACCAGACGCAGATGGATTTTTTGCTGCCGACCCTGGCGCGCATGCTGGAGGCTTACCCCAACCTTTACGTCGACCTGTCCTGGAGCGTGCTCACGCCTTACTTGCTGGATGAGGCGGGAAAGGCACGCCCTGAGTGGGTAAAGCTGGTGGAGCGCTTCCCGGACCGCTTCATGCTTGGCTCAGACGTGGTAGGACGCTTCAACAAGCTCGGTAAGGAAATGCGCAGCTTTGACCCGTTCCTCGATGCGTTGCCTGAGGATGTGGCCAGAAAGGTCGCACGGGACAATTTCCTGGCGATTCTGCCCAAGCCCAGGTGATGGGTTTAGCTGAATCGCTACAGGCGGGGCGGGGCGATCATAAGGCGTTTTGATATCGCGTTTTCGTCTTAGGCAAAAGTCTCAACTCGCCGATACCTTTCAAGAGCCCGCTGCAGGTGGATGCAGCGCTTTTGGAAGGATTCCGAGCATGAATATCAGAAGTCTGAATATCGCCCCTCGCGCCGGCCTGGGGTTTGGTTTGCTGGCGCTGATGGTGTTTGCCCTGGGCGGGTTCGCCTTGTTGCAGATGGGCAATATGCGCCAGCAGTCTGACCAGGTGGAAAACAACTGGCTGCCCAGCGTGATGGCGGTCGGCGAGATGAATCAGGACCTGCTGCGGGTGCGGGCCCTGACGCTGCGGCTGCTGCTTAACCGCGACCCGCAGGCGATCACGCAAAATGAGCAGAAAATCACCGAGCTGAAAAGCGGCCTGCACAAGGCTCAGTCCCTCTATGAAGGCTTGATCGTGCTGCCTGAAGAGCGGGTGCTGTTCGATCGCTTTAAAACCGAGGAAGAGCGTTACCTGCAGCGCCAGGAACAGGTGATGGCGTTTTCCCGGGCGAATCAGTTGGAAGACGCGATCAAGGTGGTCAACGGCGAGATGAACCAGTTGGCCGACGAACTGGCCGGCACCCTGCGTGAGCTGGTGACGTTGAACAAGGTCAGTGCCAATCAGGCGGCGAGCCTGGCGCAAAGTGTGTTCACGCAATCGCGCAGTTGGGTGGTTGGCATGATTGCCGTGACGGCGCTGATCACCATCGGCCTGGCATTGTTGCTGACCCGCAGTATTGTGCTGCCGTTATCCCAGTCTTTGAAAGTCGCCCAGGGTGTGGCCAGTGGCGATCTGACCGGGGTGATTACTGTCAGCGGCCAGGATGAGCCGGCGCGTTTGCAGCAGGCGCTGAAAAGCATGCAGGAGAGCCTGCGGGAAACCATTCGGCGTATTTCCGATTCGTCCAGCCAGTTGGCGTCGGCTTCCGAAGAGCTTAGTTGCGTGACCGAAGATGCCACCCGTGGGTTGCATCAGCAGAGTCAGGAAATCGAGCAGGCGGCTACTGCGGTGAACCAAATGACGGCGGCGGTGGAGGAGGTGGCGAGCAATGCGGTGGCCACTTCACAGGCGTCCCGTGAGTCGGACCGTATTGCCCAGCATGGTCGCGAGCAGGTGCATCAGACGGTGTTGTCGATTGAGTCCCTGGCGGATGATGTGACGGCCAATGCGACTCAGGTGGAGGACCTGGCGCAGAAGGTGTATGGCATCAGTAAGGTGCTGGATGTGATTCGTTCGATTGCCGAGCAGACCAATTTGCTGGCGCTGAATGCCGCCATCGAAGCGGCGCGAGCCGGGGATGCCGGGCGTGGGTTTGCGGTGGTGGCGGATGAGGTGCGTGCCTTGGCCCATCGTACGCAGCAGTCGACCCAGGAAATCGAGCAGATGATCAGTGGGATTCAGCAGGGGACTGATCAGGCTGTCAGCTCCATGCAGCAGAGCAATACTCGGGCGCGGTCAACGTTGGATATCGCCAAGTCGGCGGGGACGGCGCTGGAGGAGATTGCTTCGGCGTTTACCCTGATCAACGAGCGCAACCTGGTGATTGCCAGTGCCTCGGAAGAACAGGCGGCGGTGGCGCGGGAGGTGGATCGCAATTTGATGAATATTCGCGATTTGGCACAGCAGACGTCGGCGGGGGCGAACCAGACCAGTGCGGCGAGCCAGGAGTTGTCGCGGTTGGCGGTGGATCTCAACACGATGGTGGCTCGGTTTTCGGTTTAGGTTGTTGGGGGGGGGGGCATATCCGTTGCTGCGGTCACGGCGGCTTATGGTTTCGCTCTTACAGCGAGTCACTTTGCAAAAAAGCGGCAAAGTAACCAAAGCGCTCTGCCCCGCCTGTCGGCGGGGCGCCTAAGATCAAAAGCAAGAGCACGGCGGCCTGGAAGCCGACCTGAGTGTTAGAAGCAAAAGCAGAACCGCTTTTCTGTGGGAGCGGGCTTGCTCGCGAAAAACCTGAGAGCGCCGCGTTCATTCAGAATGCCCGCGTCATCGTTAACGACCTTCGCGAGCAAGCCCGCTCCCACATTTGGACCGTGCCCGCTTTAGCTTTTGATTTTGCTTTTAAACACTCAAGCCTGAGCGAGGTGCCGAGTG
>NZ_JACAPT010000001.1:414481-423534 GCF_013385565.1 Pseudomonas sp. E6002
CCGAACCAGTCGGGGCGTTTTCAGGCGATCAAGCTGCGAGAGCTTACTTACCCTGCCAGCGTTTCAGCACCAGGGTGGCGTTAGTGCCACCAAAGCCGAAGCTGTTGCTCATCACTGTATTGATGGTCGCATCTTCACGAGTCTTGGTCAGGATAGGCATGTCAGCCACGTCCGGGTCCAGTTCCTCGATGTTGGCAGAACCCGCCATGAAGTTGCCTTCCATCATCAGCAGGCAGTAGATCGCTTCGTGAACGCCAGCGGCGCCCAGGGAGTGACCCGACAGGCTCTTGGTAGAGCTGATCGCCGGAGCCTTGTCGCCGAATACCGCACGCACGCCTTCCATTTCCTTGGAGTCGCCGACCGGAGTCGAAGTACCGTGGGTGTTCAGGTAGTCGATCGGGGTATCAACGGTGGACATGGCCATCTGCATGCAGCGGATGGCGCCTTCGCCGCTTGGCGCAACCATGTCGTAGCCGTCGGACGTCGCGCCGTAGCCGACGATTTCCGCGTAGATCTTCGCACCACGGGCCAGGGCGTGTTCCAGCTCCTCGACCACCACCATGCCGCCACCGCCGGCAATGACGAAACCATCACGGTTCTTGTCATAGGCGCGGGAGGCTTTGTCCGGGGTTTCGTTGTACTGGGTCGACAGGGCGCCCATGGCGTCGAACAGGAACGACTGGCTCCAATGTTCTTCTTCACCGCCGCCGGCAAACACGATGTCCTGCTTGCCCAACTGGATCTGCTCTACAGCGGTACCGATGCAGTGAGCACTGGTGGCGCAAGCGGAGGAGATCGAGTAGTTCACGCCCTTGATCTTGAACGGCGTGGCCAGGCAGGCGGAAACGGTGCTGCCCATGGTCCGCGTGACGCGGTACGGGCCAACGCGCTTGACGCCTTTCTCGCGCAGGATGTCCAGCGCTTCCATCTGGTTCAAGGTCGACGCGCCACCGGAACCGGCGATCAGACCGGTGCGTACGTTGGACACCTGGTCTTCGCTCAGGCCGGAATCGGTGATCGCGTCCTTCATGGCCAGGTAGGCGTAAGCGGCTGCGTGGCCGACGAAGCGATAGATCTTGCGATCAATCAGCTCTTCGAGGGGCAGGTCGATGGAGCCGGAAACCTGGCTACGCAGACCCATTTCGGCATATTCCGGGTTGAAGCGGATGCCAGGGCGACTTGCACGCAGGTTAGCGGAGACGGTCTCTTTGTCATTGCCCAGGCACGAAACAATGCCCAGACCAGTGATAACGACGCGGCGCATGCGGATAACCCTTAAAAGTTGTCAGTGGAAGTGAATACGCCGACCCGAAGGCCTTCGGCAGTATAAATCTCGCGACCGTCGACAGTCACCGAACCATCGGCAATGGCCAGGTTCAGCTTGCCCTTGAGGACGCGCTTGATTTGAATGTTGTAAGTGACTTTCTTGGCGGTCGGCNNAAAGAACTTCACTTCGCCCGAACCCAGGGCGCGACCGCGGCCCGGCAGGCCTTGCCAGCCCAGGTAGAAACCGACCAGCTGCCACATGGCGTCAAGGCCCAGGCAGCCCGGCATCACCGGATCGCCTTCGAAATGGCAGGCGAAAAACCACAGGTCAGGGGTGATATCCAGCTCGGCGACCAATTCACCTTTGCCGTACTTGCCACCCTCTTCGCTGATATGGGTGATGCGATCCACCATCAGCATGTTCGGGGCGGGCAGTTGCGCGTTACCTGGGCCGAACAGCTCACCGCGACTGCAGCGCAGCAGGTCTTCCCGAGTAAAGGCGTTTTGTTTGGTCATGCGAGCTCCTCAATAATCCCATGCGGCAGGGCAGGGCAAATCTTCCCGGCCGACTGAAGCGTTCATGCCTCATATCGGCAGCCTACACATAGACTATTGCGTTGTAGTGAAAGTCACAGCGTCAAGGTCATGAATGTACACTTGTGCACTGAAATTATAAACCGGGCCGGTTTACGGGCCCGTTCGGGTGCCTAAGACTGCCGCACTTTCGTCTTTCACGCCAGTCGCAGTTGGCTGATGGCACCGTGTTACTGCACCCATCTCTGCAGGATTTGCTGCAAATCCGTGCGTTTGAACGGCTTTGCCAGGTAATCGTTCATTCCAGCTGCCAGGCAGGCTTCGCGATCGCCCTGCAAGGCATTGGCCGTGAGGGCAATGATTGGCAGCTCGGCGCAACCGGGCAACTGGCGAATCTGCCGGGTAGCCTCGTAGCCATCGATGCCCGGCAGTCGGCAGTCCATCAGGATTGCGGTAAAAATCAGGCTCTCGGCGCTGCGAATCGCTTCGGCGCCGTCGGTGGCGATGCTCACCTCGAACCCCAGGCTGCGCAGCATGGCTTCGACCACCGTGCGATTGACCGGGTTGTCTTCCACCAGCAACACGTTGCGCCCTTCGCCCGCACGGCCATTGCCTTCGGTATTCGGCGCGAGCACCGGCAAGCTCTGCTGGTAGATCGCCAGCGGAATTTCCAGGGTAAACACCGAGCCGTGGCCTTCTTCGCTCTGGGCGCGCAGGGTGCCGCCCATGCGTTCGGCCAGGGTGCGTGCGATAGGCAGTCCCAGTCCGGTGCCGCCGTAACGTCTTGAAATGGAACTGTCGGCTTGCTGGAACGCATCGAACATCAGTTCCAGGCGCTCGGCGGAAATGCCAATCCCGCTATCGCGCACGGTGCAGGTGAACCACAGCAATTCATGGTCCAGGGTCTGCCAGTGGGGTTCGACGGTGACGGTGCCCTGCTCGGTGAACTTCAGGGCATTGCCGATCAGGTTCACCAAAATCTGCCGGATGCGGGTCGGGTCGCCCTGTACTTGCAGCGAGCCCAGGCCCTGGGGGATCGGCACTTCGAGCGCCAGCCCGCGTTGTTGGGCGGCGTGCTGGAAGGCCAGGGCGCAACTGCTGATCAGCTCCACCAGGTCGAACGGAATGTGCTCAAGCTCCAGGGCCGCGCGCTCGATGCGCGAGAAGTCGAGGATGTCGTTGATCACCTTCAGCAGGTGTTCGGTGGACTCCGAGGCCAGTGCCGCGTATTCGGTCTGTTCCTCGGTCATGTCGGTGGTTTCCAGCAGTTGCAGCATGCCCAGCACCCCATTCATCGGCGTGCGCAATTCATGGCTCATCATCGCCAGGAAGTCCGACTTGGCATTGTTCGCCCGCTCGGCTTCTTCGCGGGTCTGGATCAACTGGGCCATGGCCTGGTGCTGTTCACGACTGGCCTGGTTCAAGCCATCGGCGAGGTTATTGATGTGGCGCGACAGGTCGCCCAGCTCCGAGTCATCCACGATGGGCAGCGGCGTCTGGTAATCGCCCTGCTGGATCGCCTTGACCGCATTGCCCATGGCGCTGATCGGTTGCGACAGGCTGGCCGCCAGGCGCCGGGCCAGCAGGAAGGTAAACAGCAGGGCGAACAGCGCGAGAATCCCGGCCTTGAACAGGATTTCCTGCTGGCGCTGGCTGAACGCATCGTTGGACATGCCGACAATCACTCGCCCCAGGTAGTCCGCGCGCGGGGCCTTGGGCTCGGCAGTACTGTCCTGGAAGAAGTCATTGCCCAGCTGGATATGTTGCAGGCGAATCGGCGCCTGGAAGACTTTCACCGACAGCGAGCGATCGTGCTTCTCCGACGGTTGCTCGACATACACCAGGATATTTTCTGCGCTGTCCTGAATCTCCAGGAAGCGCACGTGCGGCGTGGCGAGGGTGGCCCGCAACAGGCTTTCAAGCACGTCGTTGTTGCCGGAAATCACCCCGTATTCGGTGGCCGGCGCCAGTTGGTTGGCGATCAACTGGCCGGTGTGGTCCAGTTCCTGGCGCAGGTCCTGGATCCGCACGAAGGTGAAGAAGCTGATCAACAGCAGCGTCAGCAGGAGTGCCGGGCCCAGGGTAATGAGCTGGGTCCGGGTGTTGATGTCCCAACGGCGACGAAATGTCATGGGCGTTTTTCTCCTTCGGCCAGGCGGGCGGCGACGTTGGTTTCGTCCACCTGTTCGATCCCCAGTGAGCGCGCAACCTGCGGGTTGCCTACGACTTTGAAACGTTCCGGGTACAGCGAGCGCGGCCAACTGGCCGGCGCATGATCCAGCAGGCGGTCGAGCACATCCAGCCAGTCGGTCTGATCGCTGTAGGTGCTGGCCAGGCTGCCGGCCTTGACGAACCCGGCGTTGGGCCCGACCAGTGGCAATTGCCTGGCGTAGCTGCTGAGCAGCAGGTTTTTCGCGGTTTTCGGGTTGTACAGCTGGGGATCATCCAGCCCCAGCAAGACGTCGCTGTTCTTGAACAGGCTTTGCAGCGGGCGACTGTCATTAATGTTTTCCCAAAGCTGGGGCACGATCTCCAGGCCCATGGGCGCGGCGTACTGGCGCAGCTCGCGCAGCAGGAACTCGCTGTCGATGCCATAGAGCACGCCGATGCGCCGGGCCTGAGGCAGGATGCCGGTGATCAGGCGCAGTTGTCGGTCCAGCGGTGGGTCGCTCCACAGCAGGCTGATCTTCGCAGGCAACGTGGCACCCAGGCGCTGGCGCGCTTGCAGGCGGCTGATGCGCAGCACCAGGGTCGGTGGGCCCTGGGCGTCTTGCAGGCGCCAATCAAGGCTGGGCAAGTCCAGCAGGATCAGGCGGGTGCTGGTCGACAAGTTTGCAGGGGCGGGCAGGTCCTTGAGCGGGGTGAACTTCACGCTGTCTTCGGGACGCTGCAGGGCCAGGGCCTGGACGAATGTTTGTACGCCCGGGCCGTCTTCGTCGGCGGTCAGCAGGATATCCGCTGCCCATGTCGGTGCGCCGAACAGTAAAACCCCAAGCAACACACAGCACCGCCAGAGCCGGGCGGTAAAGGGCAGGGTCATCCGTGACGAGTCGCTGTCCACTAGAACTCTAACTCCGCACTGAAGTAGAGCACGTGGCGTTGGTCATAGTTGTTGTCGCGCCAGGTGGTGGGCTGATTGTCGAGGCGTTGTTGCAACATGCCGGCCAGCTCCACGTTGGCTTTGCCCAAGGCAATGCGCTTGGCCACCCGCAGGTCGACCCGTTCGAAGCGATACTGGTTGAGCGCATCGTCGCCATAGTAGAACACCGCGCTGGACCAGCCATGGCCCCATTCCCGCATCCAGCCGGCCGAGCCGCTGTTGCGGGCGGTCTGCTGCCTGTCCAGGGGGTTGGTGGCGCTGGCATCCACATAAGCATAGGTGACGCGCAGCCGGTCGGCGGTGCTCATGTGCCAGTCGAGCTGGGTTTCGGTGCCGGTAAAGCGCGAGCTGTTCGAGTTGCTGGCGATGTACTGGTTGTTGCGCAGCGGCTCGCTGACCATTTCGCTGATTTCGTCGTAGAACAGCTTCACGTCGACGTTCAGCCCGATGTCGGCAAAAAAGCCGTTGTAGCCCAGCTCCCGGGAGCGCATCAGCTCTTTGTCGAGGTTGCCCGGGCCGCGGGTCACCACGAAGTATTGGCCGGAGTTCTGGCCGTAGGCCGGCGAGCTGAGGTTGGTGACGCGGTAGCTCCAGTTGACGTTGTTCTCGAACATGTCCGGGGAGCGAATGGCTTCGGAGTACACCGCGCGCAGGCCGTGGCGCGGGTTGATCAGGTAGTTGACGGCCACCCGTGGCGTCAGCGAGTTGCCGCTCAGGTGGGTGTCTTCGTACATCGCGCCGCCCTGCAGCAGCCAGTGTTCGCTGGCCCGCCATTCCAGGTGGCCGAACAGGCGCCAGGTGGTGTCGTCCAGGGTGCCGTTGAAGTAGGTGTCGGAGTCGGCGCGGTCGTAGCGGTAGTTCATGCCGCTGACCAGGCGCAGGCTGTCGGACAGGCTGAGGGTGTCTTGCAGCTCCAGGTCGTAGCGGCTTTCCTTGGTGCTTTGGTCGATGTTGCCGCAGACCGGGTCCTTGCCGCCGTCCCCCCATTGCTGGAGCACCTGGCGGGCCAGTGCCTGCTCGGCGGCGCTGCCGGGTGGGAGGTTGCCTGGGTTGAAGTTGTTCATGTGCCGGGCCAGTCGCTCGGCATAGTTGGGGTTGAGCTGCCACAGCTGCGTCAGTTCCGGGCTGAACGAGACCTTGGCATCGCACGCGCGCCAGATCTGCCGGCGATCCCACTGCTGGGCCGAACCCTGGATATACAGGCTGTGATCGGGGTTGAAGTCGAAGTTCCAGCGCAGGGAACCGGCATAGTCCTTGGCGCTGACGTCGGAATTGTTACCGCCTTCGGTAATCCCGTCGAACACCGGTTGGTAGGTGTAAGGGCGCTGGTTGGTGCCTTCCTTGGCGTCCAGTTGCCAGTCGATGCTTTGTTGCGCATTCAGGGTCTGGCTCACGGCCAGGCTGAAGCGGTTCAGGCGGCGCCCGTCGCGGCGGTCAGCGCCCACGCGGTCGCTGTCAAAGCCATCGTCCTGTTGACCGGAGAGTGACAGGCGCAAATCGCCGGTGTCCCAGCCCATGCCCTGGCTGGCGTACCAGTCGTTGATCCCTCGGCCGCCCTGGGTGAGTTTCATCCGCGTGCCATGGCTGTTGGCCGGCGAGCGGGTGAGGATGTTGACGACGGCCATCAGCGCGTTGGCGCCGTAGCTGACGGTATTGGGGCCGCGGAAGACCTCGATACGGTCGATGTCTTCCAGGGCTACCGGAATATCGCTCCAGTCCACCGTGGCCAGGCCCGCTCGGTACACCGAGCGCCCATCGATCAACACCTGCATGCGCCGCGCATCGCCCGCCTGGGTGCCGTGGTAATTCACGGCGGCCTGGTTGCCGGTGGTGTAGCCGACCATCATCCCGGGCACCAGCCGCAGCAGTTCGGGGATATCCCGCGCACCGCTGGCCTTGATCAGCTCGCTGTCGATCACCGTCATGCTGCCGGGCACGGCGGCGGCCGATTGCTTGAGCCGGGTGGCGGTCAGCACCTGCGGCAGCGGCTGGCTGTCGAGGAACAGGTCGTCAGCCAGCACCGGCACACTGCACCACGGCATGCACAACAACGTCAGCAAAAGGGATGAGCGAGGAGGAGGGCCCAAATACACGGCACGGCCTTGATAATTACGGATAGCCGCCCATGTTAACTGAGGTGGGGCCTTTTGCCAGTCGTCGGCCCTGTAATTACTTCGCACAAATGTCGCATTTTCCGACAAGCGTTTGAATTGACGCGGGGGCTGGCCGCAGGCGGGTCGCTCCGTATAATGCGGCCATCGCCACTGCTATGGATTAACGGATTGCATATGACTGAACAGCGCCCTATTGCGGTCCTGGGAGGCGGAAGTTTTGGTACCGCCGTGGCTAATCTGCTGGCTGAAAATGGTCACCGGGTGCGCCAATGGATGCGTGACCCCGAGCAAGCCGAAGCCATTCGGGTCAACCGGGAAAACCCCCGTTACCTTAAAGGCATCAAGATTCTGCCGGCCGTGGAGCCGGTGACTGATTTACAGGCGACGCTGGACGAATGCGACCTGTGCTTCGTCGCGCTGCCCTCCAGCGCTTTGCGTTCGGTGCTTGCACCCCATGCCGAGCGGCTGGCGGGCAAGCTGCTGGTGAGCCTGACCAAGGGCATTGAGGCGCACACCTTCAAGTTGATGAGCGAGATCCTTGAAGAAATCGCCCCCGAAGCGCGGATTGGCGTGTTGTCCGGGCCGAACCTGGCGCGGGAAGTGGCTGAGCACGCGCTGACTGCCACGGTGATCGCCAGTGAAGACGAAGAACTCTGCGAGCGGGTGCAGGAGGTGCTGCACGGTCGCACCTTCCGCGTGTACGCCAGTGCCGACCGTTTCGGCGTCGAGCTGGGCGGGGCGTTGAAGAACGTCTACGCGATCATCGCCGGCATGGCGGTTGCGCTGGGCATGGGTGAAAACACCAAGAGCATGCTGATCACTCGCGCCCTGGCCGAGATGACCCGGTTTGCGGTCAATCAGGGCGCCAACCCGATGACCTTCCTTGGCCTGGCGGGTGTGGGCGACCTGATCGTCACCTGCTCGTCACCGAAAAGCCGCAACTATCAGGTCGGTTTTGCCCTTGGCCAGGGCTTGAGCCTGGAAGACGCCGTGACGCGTTTGGGCGAAGTGGCGGAAGGCGTCAACACCCTGAAGGTGCTGAAGGCCAAGTCTCAGGAGGTCGGGGTGTATATGCCGCTGGTTGCCGGGTTGCACGCGATCCTGTTTGAAGGGCGCACCTTGAACCAGGTCATCGAGTTGCTGATGCGGGCCGAGCCGAAGACCGATGTCGACTTTATTTCCACCAGTGGTTTCAACTGAGGAACGCGTCATGAACGATCCGAAAGCAGCACCCAAGTACGAGTCCATCGGCCTGCGTGTCCTGTGGATGCTGGTGTTTGCCCTGGTGTGGCAAGTGGCGCAGTTTCTGCTGGGGGCGCTGGTGGTGGTGCAACTGGTTTATCGCCTGGTGTATGGGGCACCGAACCTGGGGCTGATGAATTTTGGTGACAGCCTGAGTCAGTTCTTGGCGCAGATTGGGCGGTTTGGCAGTTTTCACAGTGATCAGAAGCCTTGGCCGTTCGCCGATTGGCCGACGCCCCGTGCACCGGAAGGTGAGGCTGCCCACAGTGTGCCGCCTGCACCGCATCCGGCGCGTGATGAGGAACCCAAGCTATGAAGGTGTGGGTGTTGCGTCACGGTGAGGCCGAGGGGCATGCGCGTACGGATGCCGAGCGTAATTTGACGGCCCATGGGTGCGATGAGGTGTTGCGCAGTGCGGCGCATCTGATCGGGCAGCCGATTCGGGCGATCATTGCCAGTCCGTATGTGCGGGCGCAGCAGACGGCGCAGTTGGTGCGGGAGGCGTTGGGGTTTGAGCCGGATGTCCGCACTGTGCCTTGGTTGACGCCGGAGAGTAATCCGTTGGAGGTGCTCAAGCATCTCGACAATGACGATGATGTGTTGCTGGTTAGCCATCAGCCGTTTGTGGGGGGGCTGATCAGTTATTTGCAGCATGGGCATTTGCGGCAGCCGCAGGCTATGAGTACGGCGAGTTTGGCGGAGTTGGAGGGGGATTTTCCGTTGGCGGGGTTGATGAGTCTTTTGAGTGTTCGGAATCCTTAAGGTTGGGTTTGGTTTTGGGTACATATCCGTTTCTT
>NZ_JACAPT010000010.1:0-131910 GCF_013385565.1 Pseudomonas sp. E6002
CACTCAAGCCGGCCGGTAGGCCGCTGTGCTCTGCTTTTGATCTGCTTTTGATTTTGATCTGCGGGCCCCGTCAACCACGATGGCCGCAAGTAGGCACGGTGGAGCGGGTAAATCGGCAAGGATGCCGATTTAGCCGCGCCGGGCCATGGATGGCCCGTCGCGGCGGCCCGCGGAGCCGTGCCGGAGTGCGGGCATGCCGAGCCTAAGCGAGGCACCGAGTGGTGGGGCAAAGACCTTTTGGTTACTTTTGGGGCGTTTGCCAAAAGTGACCCGCTGTAAGAGCGGAACCATAAGCCGCCGTTACCGAAGAAACGGATATGTACTCGGTCCCCCTCCCTCAGGCCACTTTTCCAGCCGCCTGGCGCTCCCGCTCAGCCACCAACTGCCGAGTCAGCGGAATCAGCCTCTTCCCGTAATCAATAGCATCATTCAGCGGATCAAACCCACGAATCAAAAACGTCGTGATACCCAGGTCGTAATAATCCAGCAACGCCTCGGCCACCTGATCGGCCGTACCCACCAGCGATGTAGAGTTACCCTGGGCCCCCAGCAACCCCGCAATCCCGGTCCACAACCGCTTATCCAACCGCG
The DNA here is from genome assembly GCF_013385565.1 of Pseudomonas sp. E6002. Classification (NCBI taxonomy): domain Bacteria; kingdom Pseudomonadati; phylum Pseudomonadota; class Gammaproteobacteria; order Pseudomonadales; family Pseudomonadaceae; genus Pseudomonas; species Pseudomonas sp. E6002. The sequence continues at coordinate 592 of NZ_JACAPT010000010.1, forward strand.
ACCCCTGGGCCGCCGCCGCCAACAGCCGCCGCGACCCCTCATTCGGCGGTTCACGCCTCACAAACCCATTCTTCTCAGCCAACGCCGTCGCCTGCTCCAGAATGCTATCCGCACGCTCCCAAGCCAGCGCTTCAGTCTCTGCCAGAATCGGCCGCAACGACAAACTGAAGCGAACCGTACGCCCATGCCTGGCCGCCTCAGCCCGCACCTGTGTGACTACTTCCTTCACCTGCTCGTAGGTCTCACCCCACAGCGCATACACATCCGCATGCTTGCCCGCCACCGCAATGGCCGCCGCTGAAGACCCGCCAAAATACAACGGTATATGCGGCTGCTGCGGCGACTTCACCGTCGAAAACGCACCCTCGTACCGGTAGTAAGTGCCGTGATGGTCGAAGGGCTTTTCACTGGTCCATTCCTGCCGCACCACGCTCAAGTACTCGTCGGTGCGCGCATAACGCTCATCCTTGTCGATATGACTGCCATCGGCCCGCAGTTCACGGTCGTCGCCGCCGGTGATGATGTGCACCGCGGTGCGCCCGCCGTTGAACACATCCAGCGTGGCGAACTGCCGCGCAGCGAGGGTGGGTTGGACGAAGCCGGGCCGGTGGGCAATCAGGAACTGCAGCTTTTTCGTCACGCTGGCCGCATGGGCAGCGATCAACGTACTGTCCGGGCTGTTGGAATGGAAGGCCACCAGCGCGCGGTCGAAGCCGGCCTCCTCGTGGGCGCGGGCCACGGTCTCCACGTAGTCGGGCTGCAAGGTCGGGCCGCTGCGAGGGTGGATCTCGGAGGCGTGGTGGCCGCCGATATAGCCGATAAATTCGATGCTCATGGTCAGTCCTTGTTGAGGGCAGGAATAAAGCTGCTATCGAAAATAGAGGCCGTACCCGAGCCTGTAAAATGCCGATTGGTTCTATCCTAATTATAAAAATACAGAATCATAGTTTTAGATTGTTATCAGTAATGCGCATTTTAATCGTATTAGGTTATTCCCAAATAGAATTTCACTGAGGTTTTTTATGCGAATAGCATGAAACCGCAGCGGCGCTCCTGGCCGTGTTCTTGATGAGGAAGGAAGCCCGATGACTGAAAAGTCCCTTAACGCCAGTTCGTTTTCCGTCGACAAGGCCGAGGGTCAAGCCGGCGTTGCATCCCGCTTGATTCCGCGCTGGCTGCGCAACTGGCGCACCCCCGATGTGTTGCTGCGGCTGGTCAGCCCGATTGTGTTGCTGTTGCTGTGGGAACTGGCCTCCGAGCTGGGCTTGATCCCGGCACGGATCATCGCCGCGCCTTCTCAGATTGGCGGCACCCTGTGGGCAATGATCGTCTCCGGAGAGCTGGGCAAGCACCTGCTGGTGTCCCTGCAACGGGCGCTGCTGGGCTTGAGCATTGGCGTGAGTATCGGGGTGGTGGCCGCGTTGATCACCGGCCTGTCGAAGCGCGGCGAGGTAATCCTCGACTCACCGATGCAGATGCTGCGCACCATTCCTTCCCTGGCACTGGTGCCGTTGTTCATCCTCTGGTTTGGCATCGGCGAGTTCACCAAGATCGCACTTATCGTTACCGGCACCACCTTTCCGGTGTACCTCAACCTGTTCGCCGGCATCCGCAACATCGACCCCAAACTGATCGAGGCCGCCAACACCCTCGGCCTCAACCGTCGCGAGCTGATCTGGCACGTGATCCTGCCGGGCTCGTTGCCTTCGTTTTTTGTCGGCCTGCGCTATTCCCTGGGCATCTCCTGGCTGGCCCTGGTGTTTGTCGAGCAAATCAACACCACCGCCGGTATCGGCTACCTGGCCAGTGATGCGCGGGACTTCATGCGCACCGACGTGATCGTGATCTGCCTGTTGATCTATAGCGTGCTGGGCCTGCTGATCGACGGCTTGATCCGCACCCTGGAACGTTTTGCCCTGGCCTGGCGCCCATCGTTTGTGAGGAACTGACATGTCGATTCTCGAAGCTTCAACAGCACCGGTGCAGTTGCGCAATGTGGTGCGCCAGTTCGGCCAGCAGCGGGTCATCGACGGCCTGGACCTGGATATCGCCCCGGGGGAGTTCGTTGCGTTGCTGGGCGCCAGCGGTTCCGGCAAGACCACCTTGCTGCGCAGCCTCGCGGGCCTGGACAGCATCGACAGCGGCCAGTTGCGCGTGCCCAAGGCTCGGGCGGCGGTATTCCAGGAGCCACGCCTGATGCCGTGGAAGCGCGCCTGGAAAAACGTGATTCTCGGCCTGCGGGTTCCCGACGCCAAGGCCCGTGCGGTGCAGGCGTTGACGGAAGTCGGGCTGGCCCATCGGCTGGAGGCGTACCCGGCGACCCTCTCCGGCGGCGAGGCCCAGCGCGTGGCATTGGCCCGCGGCCTGGTGCGCGAGCCCAAGCTGCTGTTGCTCGACGAACCGTTCGCCGCGCTGGATGCGCTGACCCGCATCAAGATGCATCGCCTGATCATCGAGCTCTGGCGCAAACACACGCCGGCCGTGTTGCTGGTGACCCACGACGTCGACGAAGCGATCCTGCTGGCCGACCGCGTGATCGTGCTGGCGGAGGGCAAGATTGCCGAGCAACTGCGCATCGACCTGCCCCGTGCACGGGATACCGGCCAGGACGGTTTCCAGGCGATTCGCGCGCGCTTGCTGAGCCTGTTGGGGGTTGAAGTGGACGCCCCGGCCGCCCAGCCTGCGAACGCCAGCGTCAGGCGGTTTGCCCATGGTTGAATTCAGAACCCTTTGTCTGTTGGCGGCTGCACTGCTGATGGGCGGCTGCGACAAAGCCGCTGAAGCGCCGAAGTCTGCATCGGATCTGTCGGGTGTGACCCTGATCCTCGGTGACCAGGCCAAGGGCTTGCGTACGGTGGTGGAGGCCGCCCACGCCCTGGATGGCATCGACTACAAGGTCCAGTGGGCCAACTTCCAGGGCGCCGCGCCGCTGTTCGAGGCCTTGCGCGCCGGCGCCGTGGACCTCGGCCCGGCCGGGGATACGCCGGTGCTGGCGGCTGCCACCGGAGGCACGCCGCTGCGTATCGTTGCGGTGCGCCGCAGTCAGGCGCGCAGCATTGCGATCCTGGTGCCGCCCGATTCACCGATCCACAGCGTGGCCGATCTGAAAGGACGCAATGTGGTGGTGTCGTCGGCCCGTGGGAGCATTTCTCAGTACCTGCTGATCCGCGCCCTGGCGAATGCCGGCGTGGATGAAAAGGACGTCAACGTCGGCTTCGTGCTGCCCACCGATGCATTACCTGCGTTCAACGCCGGCAAGATCGAAGCCTGGGCGACCTTCGGGGTGTACCAGGCGTTCGCCGAACAGCAGGGCGTGCGGGTGCTGATCAGCGGGGAGGGCATCAATACCGGCCTGACGTTTATTACCGCGTCCGATGAAGTGCTCACCGACCCGCTCAAGCGCCAGGCGTTGCGTGACGTTTTGCAGCGGTTCGCCAAGGCTTTTGAATGGGCGCAGCAGAACCCCGAGGAATACGCACGGGTGTTTGCCACGGTCAACGATATCCCGCTCAAGGTTTCACAGTTGCTGCGCACATGGGGTGATGAGTCGCTGCTGCCGGTAGAGGAGCGGGATGTGCAGGCGTTGCAGCAGGTGGATGATTTGTTTGTGGAAAAGAAGATTTTCCCGCACCGGGTAGAGGTACGGAAACTGACGGATACCGAGGTGTTTTCGCCGCAATCGCTGGCTGGCGCGCCCTGAAGTCGTTGTGTTTTGCCCGGACCTGAGGTCTCATGGGTCCGGGAAAAACTTGCGGGTAGGGAACAGCACTTGATACGGGAAGAACTGGCGCAATATGGCGGTATCACCGTCATGATTCCGGCCGCAGTGGTGATCGCCGTCTGGCTCTGGTATTCCCGGCCCCAGGCGGTCAAGTGGTGGCTGATGACCATCGCCTGCACCTATTCCATCGTGGCGTTCAGCAAGTTGCTGTTCAAGGGCTGGGGCGTGGCGCTCCAGCAGCTGGATATTGCGGTGCTCAGCGGTCACGCCATGAATACGTCGTTGATGGTGCCCGTGGCGATGAGCCTGGTGGCGCGCCGGGTCAACCCCGAGTGGCGCTGGCCCGCAGCTATCGCCGGGATGTTGATCGCCGGCTGGTTCAGTGCCTATTGCGTGGCACCCTATATTCACCCACTCAACGAAGCACTGGCCGGTGGCTTTTTGGGCGGCATGGCGGCACTGGCGTTTCTATGGCGCCTTGAGGTGGTTGAAGTGCGGGTTTCCCCATCGTTGATCGGTGGGGGAATGGTGATTCTGTTGTTAAGTGCGATGGCACCCAAGTACAACGCCGAGAAGCTGCTCAACCATGTGGCAGTGGCCGTATCAGGTGCCGACCAGGCCCATCAGGAGCCTTCCTGGCGGACCTCTTCCATGCAGTTGAACGCCGAGTAAGTGGCCAGGTCCAGGGCCAGGTTACTTTCCACCAGCAGCTCCAGCAGGACCGTCTGGCAATTGAAGCGCCGGGCATCGCCACGGCGCTGCGAACGCTTCATCTGCTTGAACAGCGTGTCGGTTATGTCCTGCGGTGAGATGCCGCGCAGCTGATCCAGCCAGTGGGACATGATCCGGGTGTTGCGCGCATATTGCTCCGCCGGCAGTTGTTCGTGCGGTGCCAGGCCCACGAAACCTTCAAACGTGTTCGTCAGCCTTTTCAAGGCGTAGGCCCGTTTCAGATCCTCATAAATGCTCATGGCCGCTCCTCGGTGCAGGAAATATTCGCCAATAGTTCGGCCGTCTTCATTTGCATCAGGTGGCTGTCGCCGCGGCTCTCCACGCACAGGCAGATGGACAGGGGATTGCTCACCTGCAACTTGAAGCGCCAGTCGGCAAACACCATTGAAAGCCCGGTACAGGATTCGTCACTGTCCAGGGAATGGCCGGCGTATAACACCTGCATGCGTTCTACAACGGTGGTTGAACTATTAACCTTGACGTGAATGTCTCCCGAAGAAGGAAACAGGCCGATACGCTCTACCAATAGCTTTGAACTTTTCATGGCCGTCCCTCGCTGTTAATTCACGTATTACTTTATTCTCAAGAGGTGAAAAAGTAAGCGGATGTTATTTTTAGTCTGTTATTAAATTGAATGTTATTTCTTGTCTGTTCAGCGCCGCTATCAGTCACTTCTTTGCACTCGGCTGATTTCTGCCAATGGCAAGTTGATGCGTTGTTCCCGTTGCAGGAAGTTCATCAGCAACACCACACGTTCCTCACCGTCCATGGCCAGGAAGACCGCTTCAAGTTCGGCAAACGGCCCTTCATTGATGCGCACGCTTTCGCCGGGCTGCAACAGGGCGCTCACCACGGCCTGGTGGTCGCGCTCCTGGAGTTCGTCCACCAGCGTGTCGCTGATGGGCAACGGGTGCGCGCCGAATGCCACCACCCGCGACACACCGCGGGTCGAGCGCAGTGAGCTCCAGCTGTCCTGCTGGCTCATTTGAATAAACAGATAACCGGGAAACAACGATTCACGGGTGGTCCTGCGCTGGCCCTTCAACAGCCGTTCGCGTTTATAGGTAGACCGGAAGCAGGTATAGCCCTGGCGCTGGAGGTGCTCCTCGGCGCGCTCGTCCTGCCGGGATTTGCACTGGACCAGGTACCAGGCTTTGTTGGCATTTGCGCTCATGGGAGTTCCTCTTCCTATATAAGGCGATACGTGACAAGGCTGTAATTTAAAGCCGATTGGGGTGATGAAGTAATGAATGTTATAAATTGTCGGGTTGAAGGCGGTGGTTGTTATTTTTCGTCCGGAGATAATTTTGGGGGAAGTAAGGGTTACGTGTTAATAAATACTGCCGTGAAGTAATGAAGTTGAAGAGGTTGCTTCATGGGGTAATGGATGGCCCGGGGATAGTGCCTTGTTTAAAAGAGTGTTGATTGTCTGTATTGGCAATATTTGCCGTAGTCCCACCGCGGAAAGTCTTTTGCGTGGCGCACTCCCGTGCTCCGATATCAAGATCAGTTCTGCAGGTATTGCCGCGTTGGTCGGCAAGCCGATTGAAACCACCGCGCGTGCGGTACTCGAAGCCCACGGTCATCCGGCCGACAAGCACCAGGCCACCCAGTTGGCGCCACAGGCGATCAGTGAAGCCGACCTGATCCTGGTCATGGAACGACAGCACATCAATGCCGTACTCAGCATGGCGCCCGAGGCACGAGGCAAGGTCTTGCTGCTGGGCAAATGGCAAAACGAGCGAGAGATCAGCGACCCGTACCGTCAAGGCAAGGCCGCGTTTGTGCACGCTTATGCGTTGATCGAAGAAGCTGTAAACGCATGGGCGCAGCGTCTTGCACGCTGATCGCCACTACTTTTTGAATCGAAATAAAGGCTAAGAATCCGACTTATGCAGCAAACGCCAGCAGTCACCGTACAGGAAGACGATAACGGGGAGATTGATCTCCTCGGTCTGTTTGGAACACTGATCGACCATAAATGGCTGATCGCTGCGGTGACCGGTGCCTTTATGGTCACTGGCGCCGCCTATGCGGTGCTGGCAACCCCGGTCTACCAGGCGAATGCCCTGCTGCAGGTCGAAGCGAAAAAGAACGACTTGCTGGGCTTCTCGGACATCGGCGGGATGCTGGGCAAGGAGTCGCCGTCGGCCACCGAGATCGAGCTGATCCAGTCCCGCTACGTGATTGGCAAAACCGTCGACAACCTGAAACTCGATATCGTCGTACAGCCGATGTACTTCCCGGTGGTGGGTGAGTTCCTGGCGCGCCGCTTCCAGAAGGCCAACCCCGGTGCAATCGCCGAGCCGCTGCTGGGCCTGGACGGCTTCGCCTGGGGCGGCGAGTCGCTGAAGATCTTCAAGCTGGACCTGCCCGACGGGCAATTGGGCAAGAAGCTGACCCTGACCGTGGGTGAAAACGCGCACTACACCCTGGTGGATGAAGATGACCAGGTGCTGGCGGCCGGCGAGGCCGGGCAGCCGTTCGAGCAAAATGGCGTGGCATTCCAGATTGAAGAACTGCGCGCCAAGCCCGGCACGCGTTTCCGGGTGATCCGCAATGCGCGACTGACCAGCATCCTCGACTATCAGGAGAACCTGGATGTGGTCGAGCGAGGGAAGGAGTCGGGCATGATCGGCCTGGCGCTGGAAAGCACCGAGCCGGACCAGGCGATCAAAATCCTCAATCAGATCGCGGCGATCTACGTGCGGCAGAACGTGGAGCGCACCTCGGCTGAGGCGGCGCAAAGCCTGGCGTTTCTCAAGGAGCAACTGCCGGAGGTCAAGAAGGACCTGGAAAAAGCCGGGAAGGCCTTGAATGAATACCAGACCCGCAGCAAGTCGGTGGACATCACCCTGGAAACCAAGGCGATTCTCGACCAGATCGTGGGCCTCGATACCAGCATCTCCGAGCTGAAGCTGCAACAGGCCGAGATGGACCGCAAGTTCACCCGCCAGCATCCCGCGTATCGCGCATTGCTGACCCAGATCGGCGAGCTGACCAGCAAGCAGCAGAGCCTGGCGAGCCGGGTCGAGAGCCTGCCTTCCACCCAGCAGGAACTGCTGAGCCTCACCCGGGATGTCGAGGTCGGCACGGCCATTTACACCCAGTTGCTCAACAAGTCCCAGGAACTCGATGTGATGCGCGCGGGCACCGTGGGCAACGTGCGCCTGATCGACACCGCAGACGTCAATTTCTTCAAGCCGATCAAGCCGAAAAAGATCCTCATCGTGCTGATCGCGACGCTGCTGGGCGGCTTCCTGGCGGTGACGCTGGTGCTGCTGCGCAAGGCGCTGAACCGTGGCCTGGAAAGCCCCGAGGCCATCGAGCAACTGGGCTTGCCGGTGTACGCGTCGATTCCGTACAGCACGCTGCAAAAGGTCGAAGAAGACAAAATCAGCCGCGGGCGTGGGCGTGCCGATGCCGGTTCTTCATTGCTGGCCATCAGTCACCCCACGGACCTGGCAGTGGAGGCCTTGCGCAGTTTGCGCACCAGTTTGCACTTCGCGATGCTCGAGGCGCCGAATAACCGGATCATGATTTCCGGCCCCAGCCCCGAGGTGGGTAAAACCTTTGTCTCGGTGAACCTGGCGGCGGTCATCGCGCAAACCGGGCAGCGCGTGTTGTTGATTGACGTGGATATGCGACGGGGCTACCTGCACAAAGTGCTGGGTGTGCCGGCCAAGGATGGGCTTTCCGACATCCTCTCCAATCAATGCACCCTTGAATCCGCCATCCACAAAACCGGCATTGAAAACCTCGACATCATCAGCCGCGGGCAAATACCGCCGAATCCTTCCGAGCTGCTGATGCACCGCAACCTGACCGAGCTGTTGGCGCAGGTCAGCGAACGGTATGACCTGGTGATTCTGGATACGCCACCGCTCTTGGCCGTGACCGACGCAGCCATCGTGGGACGGCAATCGGGGACCAACCTGATCGTCACCCGCTATGGCTTGAACCCGGCAAAAGAGATCGAGCACACCATGCGCCGATTTGCCCAGAACGGCATCGTGCTCAGGGGCGCGATCTTCAACGGCGTTGAAAAGAAAGCGTCGGCCAAATATGGCTACGGCAACTACGGGTATTACCAGTACGAGTACCAGGCTGATCGGAGCTGATTCACCACTGTAATTGCAGGATAGAGGTCACGTTTTCAGGAAATGAACGGAAAATCCTGGGGCGGTAGCGTGCCAAATTCAAATCAGCATAAAGAATACCCAGCCATGTTTTACCTGTTATCCCTTATCGCGCTGTCAGCGGGTTTGCTCGCGGCGAAAAATCCAAAATACTCAATCGTAGTGTTCGGGATAATGCTGGCTGTTATTCCCACGGGTAACTCCTACAGCGAAATAATCTCGCTCAAGGGTATCTACTTCTTTGACTTTTATATCGTGGGCGGGCTGGGCGCACTGCTGATCCGGCAGGTGGCTACACAGAAGAAACAATTGACGGTGCCGGGCGGCCTGCTTTTTGGGTGCGGGCTGTATGTGGTGTTACTCGCCTGCGGCCTGCTGGAGTCCTCGAACAAGTACCTGTTGAAGGATGTTCGGCCGTTTATAATGATCCTGTCATTTATCGTGCTCTCGAACATCGCGACCCTTGCCGCAAAAACGCTTAAGTTGCAGACAGTGCTCCTGCTATTGATCGCAATGACTGCCTTCAATGTGCTGGACATTGCCTGGTTACGCTTGGGCTTGTACAAGTTTCAAGACGTCTACTATGAAGAAAACGCCTACCGCTACCTGGACGGCGGTACGTACGCCGCCGTGGCCTATCTGATTTATTACTTCATAGACCCACGGCTGTTCGAACACAGGAAAAAGCTCGCAAGCATTTGCCTGGCCACTTCATTCATCTGTTTGTTCATTGCCAACTCTCGCTTCATCTTTGTCTCGGTGTTTGCGGCGATCATCATTCACCAATACACCCGGCCGGCCCGCATGATAGGCGTTGCCCTGGCCGGGGCGGTGGTGCTGATGGCGTTCATTGGCATCAGCAATATGATCGGGGCTGATCGAATCAATGATGGTTTGTCGTCCGAAGGCATGGCCGCCCAATTGGCCACACGCTTCAGCCCGGCGCTGGAGTTGATCCGCGGCATGAACCCGCTGCATTACTTTGTGGGACTGGGCGCGGGCACGCCGTTCGAGATTCCCTGGTTCGAGTACCGTGGCCTCGATGACAAGAACTCGAATATCGACAGTGCCTACCTAACCTACTTCGTTAAGTACGGGCTGATCGGCGTGTACTTGCTGTACGTGTTCATTACCTCGATTACCCAGCACATGAACAGCCGGGTGGCGGTTTCGATCGCCATCTTTCTGGGGGTGATGTTCGTTGTCTCGGCCACGCCTTATCAGCCGTACGCCATCGGTATCGCGTATGGCGCGATTGTGCTGCGGGTCTGTTCCGAACACACCGCCAGGCAACGCAAAAAGATCCTCAAGCCTGGCCAGCCGCTGATAACCACACCCTTGCAGGTGAATGCCGGATGAACAGCACACTGTTGAAAAAGTTCGTGTCCAGTACGGCATGGAGTTTCGTTTCTGCCGTGGCCACCAAAGTGTCGGTGGTCATCACCGGCATCCTGGTTGCCCGGGTATTGGGTGCGCAATCGTTTGGCGAGTATGGCTTGATCCAGAGCGCGATTGTGATGCTTGCCAACGTCGCCGCCCAAGCCACCACCACGGCGACGGCCAAGCATATCGGGCAGTTCAAGGAGACCTGTCCCGAGAAGACCGGCAGGGGCATTGCGCTGACGCTGCTGTTCTCGGTTGTGTTCAGCGGGATGATCATCGGGACAGCGCTGTTTTTCCCGCACTTTTTCTCCAGCGTTATCCTTGGGGCAGACAGCCTCAGCGCTGCATCGCTGATCGTATTGAGCACCATCACGTTGATTATCCTGTCGGGATGGACCCAGGGCTGCCTGACCGGTTGGGGCCAATACCGGACAATCGCGACCATCAATGGAATCATTGCGATTGTCGCGATTCCGGCGACGTACTTCCTGACCCTGCAGTTCCGACTTAACGGTGCGCTGCTGGGCTTGGCCGGTTCTCAATTGCTGATCGTGTTCTTCAGCGCACTGGCCTGCTGGAAGACATTGAAGGCCCGAAATACCACGCTGAGTTTCAAAGGTGCAATGACTGAAAAGCACGCAGTGCTGTCGGTTGGCCTGCCGGTATTGCTGACGGGGTTGATGGTCGCCCCGATGAACTGGTTCGCCAACAAGTTGCTGGCGGAAACAACTAACGGCCTTGCCGCATTGGGCATGTACGCCGCCGCGATGCAATGGAACGCGATCTTTTCCCATGTTTCCGTGGTGTTGGGCTCTGTGCTGGTGCCGATGCTGGCCGCCGCGCTGGGCGGTAAAAGCCGCAAGTTGGACGCCTTGAACTTTCTGTCGGGCTGGCTGGTGGTGTTGGTGATCATACAGCCGGTGATCATGTTCCCCGAGTTGCTGGCCAAACTGTATGGCAGCAGTTTCCTGGGGCGGGATTTTGAAGTGACATTAGTCCTGGTAATCCTGGGTTCGCTGCTCAGTGCATTCAAGTCCGGTATTTCAAGAAAGATGATCGTGATGAACCTGGCCTGGTTCAGTGTGATGAGTAACATTCTATGGGGAGTGTTATTCGTTGCCGGAGCACTGTGGCTTCGGGAAGAAGGTGCAATCGGGATTGCCAAGGCATTTATCGGTTCGCAGTTTATTCACTTCCTGCTGGGACTGCCGTATTTCGTCTACAAGAAGATATTACCTCTGGAGTTGCTCGTATCTCCCAGGATCCTGATCTTGTGGGCATTGCCTTTCATCAGTTTCATATCAAGCGCCTATGTCGAAAGTGTGCTGTATCGATTAATGATCATGGCGCTGATATTTATCTACATTCTCGCAACAACGTTTGCCTTGAATGCCGTGTTTAATGACCCCGTGGAAAATGGAAGCCCAGCATGAATGTCAGCAAAGTATATATCCGGGGGGCATACGGTCCTGGTAATTTGGGTGATGACGTATTAATGCTATGCGTGATCAATATTCTGAAAAAACGCTTTAAGGAATCGGATATAGCGGTGGGTGTCGATCATCCGCAGATCGCCAGGAACTTCAACCCGCGTATCAAGTGGCTGCACATCAAGGAGCCGGTCAAGGCTGACCTGGTGGTGTTGGGCGGTGGGGGCCAGTTCTTCTCGTTTATCCCGCCGGCCAAAGAGGCGGCTGCCAACAAAGGCATCGTGGCGAAGCTGTGCAAGAGCATCAAGGCGCAGACCGACCTGAAGTCCACGCTTCTGCGTTTGTATGTCGGGTTGCGCGGTGGTGTCGACAGGATCTATTTCCACCGGCGCCTGGCAGCGTTCTGTATTGGCCTGGGCCCCTTCGATGGCGGCGGCAAGCTGCTGACCCGCGCCGTCAGCGTGATCAATCGCTGTGACTACATTTCCGTGCGGGACGGTACCAGCCAGCAGCATTGCAAGGCCTTCGGAAAGTCCGACGTCGAGGTGTACACCGACCCCAGCCTGCTTTCCGACCTGTGGATCTCCAGCAAAGACCTGGAGGTCGGCAGCCTCAAGAAGGGCAAGTACCTGTCCTTCATCCTGCGCGACTGGCCCCATGACGCGAACGGGCAACAGTTCATCAAGGCGATGGTCCAGACCGCGGATGAGCTCGCCAAGCGTGGCGAGCAGGTACGCCTGGTCTCGCTGTACAAGGAACGTGACCAGCACCTGATCGACAAGTACCACACGTTCGAATGGTTGTGCTGGGACGCGGCGGGCGATACGCCCGAAACCTTCATGGCGAAACTGATCGTCGAGTCCGACGTGATCATCAGCGCCCGTGCACACGGTGTACTGCTGCCGGCTTCCCTGGGCTTTCCCACCATCGCGGTTGAAATCGAAAACAAGCTGAAAAAAGTCCATGAAATGCTGCCGCAGGGCACCCGGCTGGTTAGCACCCCAGACCCTGAGGTGATCAAGGCCACCATCAGCGAATTCCGGCAATCCAAGGCGCAAATGGCCGAGCACCTCAAGCAGGAGATCGCCCAGCGTTCTTCCCTTGCGCAAAAAGCGGTCGACGACTTTTTGAAATGGGTCGATGAAAAATAAAGTGGAGGGGCAACCGACGTGAAAAAGACAGCCTCGACGCTACTCATTGTGGCGTTCGCCCTGCAGGTGGCTGCCAGCGGCGCATCTGAGTTGAACGACCGTTGCGAGCCAGGCATCAAGAACATCTACCCGTCACTGCCGGACATTTCGCAGATGGCCGACGGGCCCCAGGCGCAAAGCAGCATAAAGGGCAGGGCCAATCTGACGAACAAGGCCTACAGCCAAAAGATCAAGGACATTGCCGTGCATTTTCCGGCCGGCTCCTATGACCCGGGTTCGATGGTGCGGCTTGGGTTGCCCTACGGCGGCATTGAATTCAAATCCCCATTGCCGCAACCGGGCAGGGAATGCCTGGTACTGACCTATGAGTTGAAGTTCGACAGGAATTTCGACTTTGTAAAAGGCGGCAAGCTCCCGGGCCTCTACGGTGGCACCGGCAATACGGGCGGCAAGATACCGAACGGCCATGACGGCTTTTCCACGCGCTACATCTGGAAAGAAAAGGGCGCCGGCGCCATTTACGCGTATTTGCCCACCAGTAAAACCTGGGGCACGGCAGTCGGGTTGGGTTCCTGGATCTTTACGGTGGGGCAATGGCACAGGTTGGAGCAACTGGTGAAGTTGAATACGCCGGGGCAGGCCGACGGTGTGATTTCCATTTGGTACGACAACCAGCTGGTGCACTCGGAAACCGGGCTGACGTTTAGAGACACGCCGGAGATCACCATCGACGGCTTGCTGTTTTCGACGTTCTTCGGTGGCAATAACCCGTCTTTCGCCACGCCGGTGAGTACCAATATCCGCTTCAGGAATTTTGTGATGAGTTCACAGCGCGTAACGGATACTTCAGGGCAGGGCGAGTAGATGAAGAACCTGAAACTGAACATCAAGAAGGCCGCTGTTGCGCTGTTCAATACGCTGCTCAGCCTGGCGTTGTTTTTCAATCTGCGACGCGCGTTGCTCCGGGCAACCGGATGCCGGGTGGGCGCCCGGACCACGATCCACCGCAACGTGGTGTTTTTCTCCTTCGGCAACTTCTCGGTCGGGAAAAACTGCACGGTCAATTACGACTGCTACCTGGATAACCGGGCGGGCATCCGCATCGGCGACAACGTCAATATTTCCCATAACACCCGGATTTATACGCTGGGCCACGATATTGATGACCCCATGAGTTGCCTGGTGGGGAAGCCGGTGTTGATTGAAGACAATGCCTGGATCTTTCCCAATGTGATGGTGATGCCAGGCGTCACCATCGGAACAGGCGCGGTTGTTTATCCGGGCAGTGTGGTCACGCGCAACGTTGCAGCGTATTCGATCGTGGGTGGCAACCCGGCCAAACATATCCGCTTCAGAAACAACACCATTCGATACAACGCCGACTTTCCGATCTGGTTTGCAGTGTAAGCAATCTCACTGGCCCCACCTTTATTTATGCAGGACTCTGACGTGAAATCATTAATGATTGCATGGATTGGCTATCAACGACGCGCCGATACCATGAAGCAATACTGGGCGTATGACATTCTGCATCTGCCCAACCAGTTCAAGAAGAAATCCGCGCGGCCGCTGGATTACTTGATCAAGTCGTTTAAAACCCTGAAGACCCTGTTGGCCGGTTCGCCTGACGTGCTGTGGGTGCAGTTGCCGCCGAGCCCGGTATTGCATATAGCACTGGCCTACAAGTTTATATTCAACCGGCGGCTGAAGATTATCGCCGATGCCCACAACAGCCTGTTGCGCAAACAATGGATAGGCTTTCCGGGCACGGTAGCGCTGTTGAATAGAATCGATGCCGTCGTCGTTCATAATTTTAAAGTCAAAGAAGAGTTGGCCGGCCTGGGCGTCAAGGACACCAATATCTTTATCCTGGAAGACTTGCCGTGTGACTTTCACGCGGCGCCCGCCAGTGAGCGCGAGACACCCTATGTACTGTTTCCGTGCTCGTTTGATATCGATGAACCGATCGAGATCGTGATCAACGCCGCCCGGGAAATGCCCGGTGTCGACTTCCTGATCACCGGCAAGCATCAGGGCAAGCTCTCCGAGGAGCTCGTGGCGTCACTCCCCGAGAACATCAAGCTGACCGGCTTCCTCAGCAAGGCGACCTTTGAACAGCTGCTGTGCCACGCGAATGTGGTGCTCGGCCTGACCACCCGCGACAACGTCCAACTGAGCGTGGCCAACGAAGCGGTCAGCGCCGGCAGGCCGATGGCGCTTTCGAATACCACGGTACTGCGCTCGTTGTTTTCCGAGGCGGCGGTGTTTGTCGACACCCTGGACCCGCTGTCCATCAAGGCCGGCGTCGCGCAGCTCATCGCCAATCAAGAAACCTATAAAGAGAAATCGGCCTTGCTCAAAGCCAAGCGAATAACCCGCTGGAAAGGCCAGGCCCAACTGTTAAGAACTGCCGCCACTATTTAATGATGTCTATTACACCTGACAGGAAGGGAACCGTCATGAGTCAATCAAGTGATGTTTTATTGATTTGTTCTGGAGGTGGGCACTGGGTACAAATGAGCAAGTTGCTGCCTGCCTTCGACGGTCAAAAAGTTACCATCGCCACCGTGGATATCAGCATTGGCTCGCAGTATCCAACCCATGCCTTCGCGCAAGTCCCGGACTTTAATCGCAGTGAACCGTTGAAGATCATCAAGGGCTTTTGCCAGATCTTTGCGATCGTTTACCGCAGCAAGGCCAGGTACGTGATCTCCACCGGGGCGGCACCGGGGTTGCTGGGGCTGGTCGCGGGAAAACTGATGGGCAAAAAGACCCTGTGGATCGACAGCATTGCCAATCCCAAGAAGCTCTCGTTGTCCGGCAGGATCGCTGTGTATTTTGTCGATGAGTTGCTGACCCAGTGGCCCACGCTGTCGCAAAACAGCCGCGCCCAATATAAAGGGAGGATTGTATAAATGATATTTTGCAGCGTTGGCACTCAAGCACCCTTTGAAAGAATGCTCGGCTACTTGCATGAGTGGAGTCATGCAAACCCGCAGGTCCCGATTGTTGCCCAGGTGGGCAATAACGAAAATGACCTGGGGCGCATTACGGCTTACAAGACCATCGCCGAGCCGCTGTTTTCCAAAAACTTCAATGCGTCAAAGGTGATTGTTTCCCATGCGGGCATGGGCAATATCATTCGCTCCCTTGAACTGGGCAAACCGATTGTTATTGTCCCGCGCGACAGTCGGCGCGGTGAACACATCAATAATCATCAGTACGACACCGCCGAAAACTTTTCAGACCTTCCCTCTGTGTTTATCGCCCATGATAAAGATGCGTTCTTTTCGGCGATTGATTCGGCGCTTAACTACAGCAGTGCCGAAAGTTCACTGGACTTTACCGAAAGGGACCGCTTGATCAGTTATGTGAAGTCATTCACTTCTTAAGTTTCGGCTGTTTGTCAATCCGCTCTTATTGCCTTTAATCATCGAGTAATCGTTATGATCCCAGTTATATTGTCTGGCGGTTCAGGCACGCGCCTGTGGCCGCTTTCAAGAGCGCTTAAACCAAAGCAGTTTATTGCGCTGCACGGTGACTTGAGTTTGTTTCAAGCCACCTTGGATCGCATCAAGAACCTGTCGATAGAGGGCGAGACCGTCAGCCCGCCGATCATTGTGTGCAACGAAGAACACCGTTTCATCGTGGCCGAGCAAAGTCGATCACTGGACGTGATCCCGCAGAAAATCCTCCTTGAGCCGACCGCCCGCAACACCGCCCCGGCGATTGCGGCGGCAACCCTGTCGGCGCTGGCGGATGGGGACGATCCGATCCTGCTGGTGCTGGCGGCGGACCATGTGATCGGCGATACCCAAGCCTTTAATGCGGCCTTGACGCTGGCCAAGGTGGAAGTCAACAAAGGCAAGATCGTCACCTTCGGGGTTGTGCCCACCAAGCCGGAGACCGGCTACGGCTATATCCGTACTCAAGCGGCTGCGGTGGACGGCGCCGCGCATGTCGATGCCTTCGTGGAAAAGCCCGACCTGGCGACCGCGCAAGGCTACCTGGAACAAGGCAACTACTTCTGGAACAGCGGCATGTTCATGTTCCGCGCCTCGGTGATGAAGGCCGAGCTGGAGCGCCTGAGCCCGGAGATCATGGTGGCCGCAGAACTGTCCCTCTCCAACGCGGCCCATGACCAGGATTTCACCCGGCTCAGCCAGGTGGATTTTGTGAACGCGCCCAGCGTGTCGATCGATTACGCGGTGATGGAAAAGACCCACATCGCGTCGGTGGTCATCCTCGATTCGCCGTGGAGCGACCTGGGCGCCTGGGACTCAGTGTGGGAAGCGGGCCTCAAGGATCAGAACCAGAACTGCACCCAGGGCGACGTGCTGCTGCAGGACGTCACCAACAGCTATGTGCATGCCAGCCACCGCCTGGTCACGGTTGCAGGGATCAATGATGTGGTGGTCGTCGAGACCGCCGACGCGATTTTGGTGACCACCAAGGACCACGCGCAAGACGTCAAGAAAATAGTTGCGCAGCTGACTGAAAAGCACCGGATCGAGAGCACCAGCCACCGCGAAGTCTATCGGCCGTGGGGCAAATATGACTCGGTGGACCAGGGCTATCGGTACCAGGTGAAGCGGATCACGGTGAAGCCGGGGCACAAGCTGTCGGTGCAACTGCACCACCACCGGGCCGAGCACTGGATCGTGGTGTCCGGCACCGCGAATGTGCAAATCGCCGACAAGCAAGTGCTGCTGACCGAGAACCAGTCCACCTACATCCCCATTGGCGTTGTGCACTCCCTCGAAAACCCGGGGCGAATCCCGCTGGAGCTGATTGAAGTCCAATCGGGCTCGTACCTGGGCGAGGACGACATCATCCGCTTTGAAGACCGCTATGGCCGCCTCGAGCTTGTTTAAAGGAAGATTGAAATGAATGTAACTGTATTTGGAATCGGCTATGTGGGCCTGGTGCAGGCAGCGGTGCTGGCCGACGCGGGGCATGAGGTGTGTTGTGTCGACGTGGACGCGACTAAAGTCGAGAACCTCAAGGCCGGCATTATTCCGATCTTTGAGCCCGGGCTGAGTGCGCTCGTCCAGAAGAACCATGATGCCGGACGCTTGCACTTCACCACCGACGCCGCGCAAGGCGTGCGGCATGGAGAGGTGCAGTTCATCGCCGTGGGCACCCCGCCTGATGACGATGGCAGCGCCGACATCAAGTACGTGCTCTCCGTTGCCGCGACCATTGCGCTCAACATGACCGAGCCGAAGATTATCGTTAACAAGTCCACGGTGCCGGTGGGGACGGCGGACAAGGTCCGGGCAAAGGTGTCCGAGGTGTTGACGTCGCGGGGGCTTGAGGTGGAGTTCCACGTGATCTCGAACCCCGAGTTCCTCAAGGAAGGTTCGGCGGTCGCCGACTGCACCCGGCCCGACCGGATCATCATCGGCAGCGACAGCAGTTACGCCGTGGACCGCATGCGGGAGCTGTATGAACCCTTCAACCGCAACCACGAAAAGATCATCACGATGGACATCAGGAGTGCCGAGCTGACCAAGTACGCGGCCAACTGCCTGCTGGCCACCAAGATTTCCTTCATGAATGAAATGGCCAATTTCGCCGAACGCTTGGGCGCCGACATTGAGGCGGTTCGTAAAGGCATTGGCTCCGATCCACGGATCGGCTACGACTTTATCTACCCAGGCTGCGGTTATGGCGGCTCGTGCTTCCCGAAAGATGTGCAGGCGCTGGAGCGCACCGCGTCGTCGATCGGCTATCAGGCAACGCTGTTGTCTGCCGTCGAGGAAGTCAACAAGCGCCAGAAGCAGCACCTGTTCGGGCATATTCACCACCACTTCGGCGGCCAGCTGGAGGGCAAGACCTTCGCCATCTGGGGCCTGGCCTTCAAGCCCAATACGGATGACATGCGCGAAGCCTCGAGCCGCGTGTTGATCGAACAACTGCGCAGCGTGGGTGCCAGGGTCCAGGCATTCGACCCCGAAGCGATGGCCGAGACCCAGCGCATTTACGGGATGAACGAAGACCTGTTGCTGATGGGCACCAAGGAAGCGGCGTTGCAAGGTGCCGATGCGCTGGTGATCGTGACCGAATGGCGGGAGTTCAAGGCCCCGGACCTGGACTTGATAAAAGAAAAACTGAGCACGCCGGTGATCTTTGACGGCCGCAATATATTTGATCCGCAGCGTATGAAAGCCAATGGTTTCGAGTATTACGGTATTGGTCGCGGGTTATCGGTACGCCCCGTTGTTTAATCCTGACGATTATTAACATTGGTGGTTTGAGCTATCCACAAGTGAGATGATTTCGAGGAGGTTAAGTGCGTGATCCAACAGGATCTTTGCGCAGTTTGCATAGCCTGTTTATCTCCGTTCCATCACTACGCCCTTATTGCATTATTTGATAAGGGGTAAATATCGAGAAGGAGTCTGATATGAGGAAAATACTGTTGGCCGGCGTGCTGGCCTTTAGCAGTACTGCGGCATTGGCGGCAGGTGAAGTCGCGAGCGAGGCCTTGAGCGATGCGGCCGGCGCGAGCGAGCCCCTGTCGTTGAGCACCCCGCTCGTGGGCGGCGTGACGCTCGGTGAAACCGTCGGGGTCGGTACCGCGGTAGTCGGCGCTGCGGCGGCGGCTTCCAACTCGGGCGGCAGTTCCAATGGCGGTACTTCCGGCACCGGCGGCACCACCGGTACAGGCGGTACCACCGGTACCAACTAATAACCCGCAATGTGTGTTGTTCAAGATCACCCGGAACTTCTGGGTGATCTTTTTTAGACTCGCCCTCGACTAGCGTAGTGCCATTATGATTCGTAGGTTACCTGTTCTTTTGCTGGCAAGTTTCAGCTTGCACGGCTGCATGTTTTCGCCTGGTCAACATATGGACACCAGTCAAATGTCCAGTGAGGGTTCTTCCGAAAGTACTCGGGTAGAGTTGATTCCCATCACCCCCAAATTGATTGCCATGGATGCCGCCACGCATGTTCGTGAATCGGTGCCGGCAGAACTGTTGTCTTATGTGCCCGGTGGCTATCGCGTCGGTGCCAATGACCTGTTGTTCATCACGGTTTGGGACCATCCCGAGTTGACGGCACCGTCCGGGCCGCAACAGCAGATCGACGCCAACGGGCGCCTGGTTCGCCCCGATGGCACGTTGTTTTATCCGTATATCGGCAACGTCCCGGTGGCCGGCAAGACCATCGAAGAGCTGCGGGCCTTTATCGCCGGGCGCTTGTCGCAATTTATTGAAAGCCCACAGGTCGACGTCAGCGTCCTGCGGTTTGCCAGCCAGACAGTGGTGGTGACCGGGGCGGTGATCAAGGCCGGGCAACAGCCGATCACCACCACGCCATTGAGCGCCGTCGAGGCCATTGGCGCTGCCGGTGTCGACCCCACGAATGCCGACCTCTCGAGCCTGACCCTGACGCGCGACGGCCGTGAGTACACGCTTGACCTGGACAGCCTCAATCGCCAGGGCTCGCAACTGCAGGGCATCTACCTCAAGGGCGGCGACCGGTTGTACCTGCCCTATAACGACCAGAAACGTGTCTACCTGATGGGCGAAGTCAATCAGCCCCGGGCCCTGAGCTTCAAGGGCAAGTCGATCAACCTGACCGATGCCCTGGGTACCGTAGGCGGCTTGAACCAGACCACTTCCAATGGCAATGCGGTCTATGTGATTCGCGGCGTGGACAACCTGGAAGCCGAACCGGCCAAGGTGTTCCAACTCGATGCCCAATCACCTTCCGCGCTGGTGCTGGCCACCCGGTTCGACTTGCAACCCCAGGACATCGTGTACGTCGGGCCGGCCGGCGTGACGCGCTGGAACCGCCTGATCAGCCAGTTGCTGCCGACCGCCAGTGCCATTGGGATTGGTGCCCGATCGGCCAATGACCTCAGTGAAGTCAACAGCAGATAAGGCGTTATCCCGTGGTGAAAATGTTGCCTACCAGCGCCTGCCTGTCGATGGCGCTCTTGTTGTGCGGGTGTAACCCGTTGATGAGGGCGTCGTGGTACACCCTCGAAACCTCTGTGACGGGCCCGGCCCCGATCAACGTGACCCGCGCCCAGGTCGACGCGGTGCCATACCCGCAGATCCTGGTGACCACCGCCGTCAGCGAGGGCGTGATGGCCATGGCCCGGCGCCGGGGCGACCTGCAGTTTTGGGTCGCTTCCGGCAAGCAAGTGGTGATGATGCGTGACGGCCTGGTGGTACGCACTGTCGGGCTGGGTGTTTCCCTGGATGGCACGCGTTTCAGTGGCGAATCGCCGTTCAAGCGCGGGCTCCAGCATCTGCCCGACGGCTACACCGGCACACGCTGGATCGACCTCTACGACGGCAACCGAATCGGTATCGCGGTCAACAGCCGTTTCAGCAGCCACGGTATCGAGACCCTCCGCATTCTGGACAAGGATTACGCCTTGCTGCGCATCGACGAGCAGGTGGACGCTCCCACCTTGAATTTCCGCGCCACCAACCATTATTGGGTCGACCCGCAGGATGGTTTCATCTGGCGCAGCGAGCAGCATTTGACGCCCCGGTTGGCCCTGAAAATCGTGCAGTTGCGTCCCGACCGGGAGGCAGCCCGATGAAGTGTTCGAAGCTTTTATGGCTGGGCCTGTTGCTGATCGGCCCCGGCACTGGCCAGGCGGCCGTTACAGTCAATGGCGATGTGCGCAGCCCCGGCGCCTTCGAGGTCAAGCCGGGGGCGCGTTTGCTGGACGTTATTCGTGTGGCCCAACCCAATGCAGAAAGCTACTGGTTGGGCGCCGCGTGGCTGCACCAGTCGTTGGTGAGCACGCAGGAACGCTTGAAGGCAGGGGTTTTGTTCGATCTGAAACTGCTGCAACGAGGGGCCTTGCTGGATGACCGTGGCTCCCGGGCGGACTTGAGTGCGCGTCTGTATCGACAGGTCGAACAGTTGCCGGTCACCGGCCGCCAAGTGCAAGTGCTGGACCCGATCGCCGTCGAGGCGGGGTTCGCGCGCAACGCGTTGCTGGATGACGGGGACCGGCTGGTCTACCCCGTGAGGCCGTCCACCGTGCACGTGCTCGGCGCGGTCGCGCAGTCCTGTGATGTGCCGTACCGAGCCATGCGCGAGGTGCGGGATTATGTTGGCGACTGCACGGTCCTCGATGACGCCGAGCGCGATGACCTGTGGCTGATCCAGCCCGACGGCCAGGTACGGCGTGTGGGCGTGGCGGCGTGGAATCGCGAGGACGGCGTGGTGGCGGCCCCCGGCAGCAGGATCCTGGTGCCGATCCGCAGCGACGACCTTGAGACGCCGACCCCTGATCTCAACCAACAACTGGCCGAGTTTTTCGCCACTCAACCGTTGGCTGAGGTGAACCCTTGAATTTACGTTTTGCGGCTGTACTGCTATTGCCTTGCGGGTTGGCTCACGGTGACCCCCGTTACACCCAAAATGATTTCGGCGGCGTGGGCCTGCTACAGACCCCCACCGCACGCATGGCCCCGGCGGGAGAGTTGAGCGCCAACGCCAACCGCACCGATCCCTACTCGCGCTACAGTTTTTCCCTGCAACCGTTCGATTGGCTGGAGGGTTCGTTTCGTTATACCGCCATCAGCAACCGCCGGTACGGCGCCGAGGCGTTGAGCGGAAGCCAGAGCTTTAAGGACAAGGCCATCGACTTCAAGGCGCGGCTCTGGGAGGAAAGCCGCTGGGCACCGCAGGTGGCTTTCGGTGCCCGGGACATCGGCGGTACCGGGCTGTTTTCCAGCGAATACTTTGTCGCCAACAAGCGCCACGGCAACCTGGATTTCAGCCTCGGCATCGCCTGGGGCTACCTGGGAAACCGAGGCGACTTCGGCAACCCGCTGTCGGTGTTCGGCAGCAAGTTCAACGACCGGCCCAAGAGCACTGCGGTCGTCGCCAGGGCAGGGGACGTGAACTCCAACGCCTATTTCAGGGGCCGCCCTTCGTTGTTCGGCGGGATCGCCTATCAAACGCCCTGGGAACCCCTGAGCCTGAAACTCGAATACGAGGGCAATGACTACAAGCACGAGCCGTTGGACAACCCGATCAAGCAGGACTCACCGGTAAACATTGGCGTGGTCTATAAGCTGGCTGACAGCGTCGACCTGAGTGCGGCCTGGGAACGCGGGAATACCGCGATGTTCGGCATCACCCTGCACACCAACTTTGTCAGCCGCAAGGCACCGGTCAAGACCTATGACCCGCCCGCCGAACCGTTGCCGGCGCGCATGCCCACCACCCCGGCCGACCAGGTCAACTGGGCCAACGTCGCCGACAGGCTGCAGCAGAATGCCGGCTACAAGGTGGAGCGCATTGCCCGGCGCGGCTCGGAATTGATGGTGTATGGCGAGCAGCAACGCTACTTCTATTCAGCCAAGGCCGTGGGACGCGCCAGCCGGATTCTCGACAACAGCGCCAATCAGGATATCGACTGGTTCACCCTGGTGAACAAGCGCTATGACATGCCCATTGAAGAAACCAGCGTGCCCCGTGCGACCTTCCGTGCCGTGGTGAACAACCAGCAACCGTTGACGGAGCTGCACCGTAATACCGAGGTCAATCCGGCGATTGCCCATCGGGAAACCACGCTCTACAGCAGACAATCCGAGCCGTTCAACTATGGCCTCGGCCTGGGTTACAAACAGAACATCGGTGGCCCCGACGGCTTGCTTTATCAGTTCACTGCCGACGCCGACGCGGAGTACCGTTTTACCCGCAATACCTGGTGGAGCGGCTTGCTCAGCGCCAACCTGCTGAACAACTACGACAAGTTCACCTACGACGCACCCAGCGGGTTGCCGCGAGTACGCACCGACCTGCGCCAATACATGACCACGTCCGATGTGACGATGCCGAACTTCCAGGTCAACCATGCGCAGCGCCTGGACCGCGACCTGTATGGCATGGTCTACGGCGGCTACCTGGAGTCCATGTACGCCGGGGTGGGCGGCGAGGTGTTGTTCCGGCCGGCGGGCAAGCACTGGTCAGTGGGCGCAGACCTGAACTTCGTGCGCCAGCGTGATTTCAACCAGGGCTTCGGCCTGCGGGATTACCAGACCATCACCGGCCATGTCACCAGCTATACCGAGCTGCCCTATGACACCCTGGCCGCCGTCAGTGTGGGGCGTTACCTGGCGCGGGACTGGGGCACCACCGTCGACATCTCGCGCCAGTTCAAGAACGGCGTGAAGTTTGGCGGCTGGGTGACGCTGACCACCGCCTCGAAGGAAGAATATGGCGAAGGCAGCTTCGACAAGGGTATCTATATTTCCGTCCCCTTCGACGAATTGATGAGCACCTCGACGATGCGTCGGGCCAACGTCGTATGGGCGCCACTGACCCGTGACGGCGGCGCACGCCTGAACCGCGGCTATTCGCTGCAGACCATGACCGACGGGCGTGACAGCGAGTTGTTCTACAACAACTTCGAGAAGATCACTGAGTGACGGTGCGGCATCTGCCGACCAGGTTGTCGACTGCCCGGCGTTGAATGCGCCGGGCAGTCGCCACGCCGAACGCTACAGCGCCAGGTGCAATGCCGGCGCGCAACACTTGCCTGACTTTCCTCTTTGATGACTATGCGAATGGCCCGGGCCGGGCGTTGCTGTGGGCGCTATCGTTGCGCCTTGCGGGGAGTGGTGGCGGGGAGGGCGCAAAGCGCGCCTGGTGCCCCGCGCCGCCGATGCAGCGGCACGGGGAAGGGCGGGGTCAGTAGATGTCTTTGGACAGCAGGGTAAACGGCGTCTTGAACAGGATCTTGATGTCCAGCCACAGCGACCAGTTGTTGATATAGCGCAGGTCGATATCGACGCGTTGCTGCATCTTCTCCAGGGTCTCGGTTTCACCCCGGCAGCCATTGACCTGCGCCAGGCCGGTGATGCCGGGCTTGATGCGATGCCGCGCCATGTACGCGCGAATCTTGCCCGAGTAGTAGTCATTGTGGGCGACGGCATGCGGGCGTGGGCCGACCAGTGCCATATGCCCTTGCAGCACGTTGAACAGCTGGGGCAGCTCGTCGATGGAGGTGCGGCGGATAAATCGCCCTACGGGGGTAATGCGTGAGTCGTTGCGGCTCGCCTGGCGCACTTCGTGGTCGTCATGCACGCGCATCGAGCGGAACTTCCAGACCTTGATCACCTCGCCGTTCCAGCCGTGACGATCCTGCTTGAAAATTACCGGGCCGGGAGAGGTGAGTTTGATCAGCAGGGCGAACAGCAGCAGCAACGGGCTGAGCAGGATGATCGCCAACAGGGCCAGGCTCTTGTCCAGCAGCGACTTGCTCAGTGCGGCGGTCGGCCGGCTGGTCAGCGGGCTTTCATTGAGGAAGATCGCGGGCAATCCATCCACCTCGGCCACGCTGTGGTTGAGCAGCAGCATGTTGTTGAGGTCGGGCACCCAGATCACGTCCACGCTGATCTCCAGCAGGTTGAGGTACAGCGCCTCGATGTGGGTCGCTTCCTGGAGAGAGTGAGTGATGTACAGGCGGCGGATACCGTGCTGGCGGATCAGCGCGGGAAGATCGGGCAAGTCACCGAGGATCTGAGGCTGGGTGCCGGCCTGGGGGGAGGTGGTGCGGGGACCTACGAGACCGACCAGAGGGGAGCGTTTTTGCCTGGCGAGAGTATTGGCCAAGTCGGTTGCAAGTTTTCCCGTACCAATAATCAGCGATTTCTGGCGCTCATGTAGTTGCCGGTGGTAGTACCTGGATAGACTGTGAATGGGAATGTAGCAAAGGGCTAGTATTGGATAGCTGACAGCAGCCCAGAGTAGCAGGATCTCGAAGGGAAACAGCGAACTGGCATTACAGGCTATGCCGACCGCGAACAATATGCCCAGGGTCAATAACCAGCCGGTGAATAATCGTCCCAGCCCAACAAAAAAGTCATCTTTTTTGCTATAGACGTCACATAACATGTAGGCCGGTATAGAGGCCAGTATTGTAATGGCTGCCAATATCCGGTAGTGGGATTCCAATTGCCCGGTCTTGAAAAGTACCAGTGAAAACAAAAGTACAACGACCACACTCAGGGCAATTGCCCACTGTCCCCAAAAGGTCAGGCCTTTGGGTGTAAGGTTACGATGCATTCTTCTGTTGTTAAGCATACTTCTGCTCCCTGTGGTATCCACTCACGTGCTGGCAGGTTAAAGCGAGGCGTGGTTTTAATGACTATCAAATGGCAGGCGCACGCGTAGGCGTGCGTATTGATAGTAATAAATGGCAGGGAGCAATGGCTGACGACTTATAACGCGGTCATGTTGTTATAAAATGGCAGATAGAAAGGCGTTCTAATAGGCAGGGTGAATTGTAATTTTTATGAAATAATTATTGTTCTGTGACGTTCGCGCGACTGCTCAGCGGGCTTTTTATTTTTTGTGTCAGGCAGTAGCCACGGTTACGCACCGCGCGGAACAGGCGTTCGCCATCATTCACGCGTTTGAACTTGTCCTGCAATCGGCTAAGGCACATTTCAAGCCCGCGATAGAGGTCGGGCTCACGTCCGATGTTGCGGATAAGTTCTTCCTTGCTGACCACACGTTCTTCATGGTTCAACATTTTCTTGATCAATGCCGACTCAATAGTGGTCAAGGAAATGCGTAGCCCACCTTTCACCAGCGCACGATCTTGCTGGGTAAGTAGCCAGACATCGGGGCCGCGTAATGCAGAGGATGAGTTAACTGTTTCCGCGGTGGTGTTATTCAGGTCCGGGTGTGTGACGTCTGATTTTAGAACCGTGATGTTAGGTTTTTTTGATGCGTCGTAAAGTTGTCGGGTCAGCCGATTACTGGCTTCGTAAAGTCTTTTGGCGGCGACATAGTTACTGAGCCACAGATTGAAATTCTGCTCTTTGGTAACGGCGTAGGAACTGGTCGAAGCGTCCGATGTTTTTTCCACGGTTTCGATCAGCGGCCCGCTGTCGACGTCGTAATGTAAAAATGCCACATTTGGCGTGAAATCGTGCAGTGCGATTGACGGGTACGTCGATGTAAATGTGTGTTTCTTGAGAGAACTCATGGCATTCACCGATTCCAGGAAAGTACGGGGGTTCATAAACTATCAGCAGGGGAGAAGTAGGGGCCCTGAAAATAGTCAAAAGGCAAGCGTCTGGCGAGAAGTGCGCTGTCGGCGTGCTCGACGTTGTCGGCGATGAAGGAGACCCGGGTGGTGCTCATCAGCCCCAGCATCTGGTCGTAAAGCCGGTCGAACAGGCCCGAGCGGGTGTTCAGACTGAGCCTGAGGGCCGAGTCTGGAAAAGGCATTTTTATATAGTCATAAAGACTCAAGTCGATCAGCAGGTCGGTGTCTTTTGTATTTAATGTGTAATTGTTATAGGCAAGCTTCAGGTTGCTCTGGTCTTTCAGGCTATACAGTTGACGGATCATGCTCCGGCGTTCCAGCGGGCCCGGAAGGGTGTCCAGTGTATTTTCAACGCTGACAATGAGTTGTTGTCTGTTTTTTTCCAGCGTGTGTGAAGTATCGATAATTTCCTTGAGCAGGTCCTCATTCATCAACAGCGATTGCTCAATTCGGAAAAACTTGTGGAGGCCCGGGCTTTTATCCGCGCGCAAACGTTTACTTGTGCGGGCAAATGAACTCGGTCTGGCATGTTGCAGGGCTTCGCTGTAGGCGTCTTTAAGTTGTTCGGAATAAAACGGGCAGGCGTCATCACGCGGGCTGTCGAGCGCAGGCTCGGCGTGGACGCGGATCTCACTGCCCCACAGCGTGCAACTTCGTTCAAGTATCGCTTGCCGCGAAAAGGTGAAGCAGGCTGACGCCTCACGTAATAAGGTTCCGCTATTCACGGTTCGACCGCTCCCTGACGGGGTGGATATGATTAACCGAAGCCAGCCCTCTGCTTAGTTTGTAGCCGTAACCGCGAATGCTCTGAATTATATTGCTTCCGTAATGTGATTTTATTTTGCCACGTAACCGGCTAATCGATTTTTCGAGGGCCCTTGAATCATAAAATCGGGGATTCAGCCCCATTACCACGGCGATTTCATCATGGCTGAGCAATCGATTATGAATGAGCGCTTCCAGTACTTTCATTTCGACAAAGGACACTTCGAGCTTTTTGCCACCCCCGTAGATGCACATGCGGTCCTGATCGAGTAGCAAATCAGTATTACTTAGCCAGTATGCCTCGCTGAGGAACGCGGCAAACAGGGCAAGTTTTTTCTCGGGCGAGCTCTCGACGACCTTTATGCAGTAATCGGCGCCTGCGAGATAATATTTGGTTTTGCTTAGTGTAGTGGCGAAGGTGACAACCAGGAAAATGGTGCTGCCAGGATTTTCCGATCTGGTTTTTTTAATGATGTCCAGCGTTTGGGTGCTGGCAGAGGGGGTGTCGATCTCTATGATGATGGCACGGTAATGTCCATGGCTTGCATAGGGACCGATTAGTTGGCCGTAGGAGCGTGTATCGACTTTTAGATTTTTCGGTACAGTACGAACTATAAGCTCGCTGAAGTCCTCGGATTTCGATGGGGTCCGTGCAATAGCGAGGACGTTGGAAAAATGCATCACGTTGCTCCCTTTTCCGGCATGCGAGGCCGTCAATTCAATCGCTGCAGGCGTTTAGATGTTAATCGAATTGAATACGCCAAAACGTGACAAATTTTAACATTCGGCACTTTATTTGCGGGGGGTAAGGCGGATTTCAGGCGGGTGTTGAGAGCGGGTTTGTGGACCGGGGTACTCATATGCTAGTGCAAATTTTTTAGTGTGCGATAAGTATTTTAGGCGGGTTGATTTTTTTTGGCTGGAATGATTTAAGCCTTCTAGTCCCTTAGCTCTAAAAATGCTTATACGTGACTATTTATAATAATCCAGCAAGGCGATAGCGGGCGTCGTGTGCTGGGGGATGCTCGCGCGGTCGGCCAGGTAGCGCGCCGGCGGTTGGCCGATGGCCTTGCGGAACATGGTGATAAAGCCGCTGGCGTTTTCATAGCCGAGGTCCAGTGCCACCGTCTGCACACTTTCGCCTTTCGCCAGGCGCTGCAGTGACAGGATCACATGCAGTTGCCTGCGCCAGCGGCCGAAACTCAGGCCGATCTCCTCCAGCAACAAGCGCGTCATGCTGCGTTCGCTCATGCCGATGCGTACGGCCCATTCGCCCAGGGTGGCCTTGTCGCTGGGGTTGGCCAGCAAACTGTCGGCCAGGCGCCGCAGCCGAGTGTCCCGGGGCATGGGCAGGTGCAGGGCCTCCACCGGTGCCAGTGCCAGTTCGTCCAGCAGCGTGGCCACCAACCGGCCCTGGGCGCCCTCGGTGTCGTACAGCGGCGGGAAGCTGACGGCCTTGCTGATCAATTCGTGTAACAACGGCGATACCGCCAGGGTGCAGCATTGCCGGGGCAGGGCGCCGGCAGCGTCGGGGTCGACCAACAGACAGTAGACATCCGCTGCCCCCGACCCGCGCGCGGCATGGGAAAGGCCGCCCGGAATCCACAACGCGCACTGGGGGGGCACGATCCAGATACCTTCTTCGATGACGCAATGAATCACCCCGCGCAACGTGTACATCAACTGGCCCTTGCGGTGCTGGTGCGGTGCGTGCTCCCAACTCGCAGAGGTGCTTGAAGCGCTCACTGCAACCACCGCACGGGGAATTGCATCGGCGAGGGCCGGGCGCAAGGGGTCACGGGTTTCGAGTCGGTGGTTGTACATGGCGGCGCGGCGTCTTGGCTGGAATGCGAAACATTCTGGCCATTCTGTGCAATGGCGTCCAGTGATGGCATGGCTATCATGAGAAACATTCTCGTTAAAGGAGCTTCCCATGCAACTCGACAGTTCAACATTCCCCGTGGTGAAAATCGTGTTTGACGCCCCCAGCGACACTCCCCCGCAAGATACCTTTGGCGCATTCGAGGCCTTGTTGCAGCGCGAGGAACCCTTCGTCCTGCTGCACGAGAAAGCCGTGGATGAAAGCACTCACGAGCATTCACACGAAGAACGCAAACAGGCCTCGATCTGGATGAAGAAGCACAAGGTGGCCCTGCGTACTTTCGTCAAAGGCATGATCCAGGTGGAGCCCAGCGCAGCCAAGCGCCTGGCGCTCAAGCCGTTTGCCGTGATGTTCGGCAAGGCGTGGGGCTACCCGTTGCTGGTGGTGGAATCCACGGATCAGGCCTGGGCATTGGCGCGGGATGTGCTGGATACCCAGGTGTCGGATGTGGCGCACTATTGAGTGTGGGGCGCTGCCGTGCTGCCGCGTACTGTGAGTTCGAACGGCACTACAACCTGACGCTCCGACAGCGGCGTTTTCTCGATCAGTGCGATGAGCATCTCGACCGCCTTGCGGCCGAAGATTTCGGCAGGCTGGGCAATGGTGGTCAGGGGCGGGTCGCAGTAGGCCGCGAAGGGGATGTCATCAAAGCCCACCAGGGAAATATCCTGGGGCACGCGCAGGCCCTGTTGCTTGATGCGCTTCAAGGCGCCGATGGCCATTTCGTCGTTCTCGCAGAACAGCGCAGTGGGCCGCTCGGGCAGGGCGAGCATGTTGCCTGCGCCCTCGAAACCGGCGTGCAGGGTGAAGTCGCCGTGGCAGATAAGCGCCGGGTCGCGGGGGATGCCCGCCGCGAGCAAGGCATCTTCATAACCGGCCACGCGGTCACGGGTCAGTGGGCTGCTTTTCGGGCCTTTGATCAAGCCGATGCGGCGGTGGCCGAGGTCGATCAAGTGCTGGGTCATGGCCCGGGCGGCGCCACGGTTGTCGAGGCTGATGGTGGGGTGGCGACCGTCCTGGATCACCTCGCAGGCGTTCACCAGTGGCGGTGAGTCGCTGCAGTCGCTGAATGGGTCTGAGGCCCGCAACTGAATCACACCGTCGGCCTGATGGGCGTGGACCAGTTCGGCGAACTGTTTTTCGATTTCTGCCTGGCCCCGGGTGTCGCACAACAGCAACCGATAACCCGATGCCTGCGCCGCTTGCTGTGCACCGCTGATGACCCGAGCGAAAAACGTGTTGGCAATCGCCGGCACCAGGATCACCAGGTTGCCGGTGCGCCGCGAACGGAATTGCACCGCCATGCGGTTCGGCCGGTAGCCGGTCTGTTCCACGGCGGCGTTGACCTTGTCGCGGGTCTCGGGCAACACGCGTTCAGGGCTGGCCAGGGTCCTGGACACGGTGGCCACCGAGACCCCGGCCAGCCGGGCGACTTCACGAATATTGGACAAGACCACCTCGTTATCAGAACAGCAGCCTGCAAGTTTACCGCAGTCGGGGTTTGACACCGCGAGCAACCAGGCCTAAATTTCCGGCACGATGTAACCGGTTACATCATGATCGGTAATTGCCCATAAAGAGAAGACTTGCGATGACGGTTGCTGTGCAAAAAATAAGAATGGGCTTTGTTGGCGGCGGCGAAGGCGCCTTCATCGGCCAGGCTCACCGCCAGGCGGCGGGGCTGGATGGGTGTTATGAACTGGTGTGCGGTGCCTTCAGCCGTGAGCCCGAGAACAACCGGAGCACCGGCAATGCGCTGGGCCTGCCCGCGTCCCGCTGTTACAGCGAATGGCAGCAGATGCTCGCCGCCGAACAGGCACTCCCGGCCGAGCAGCGCATGCAGCTGCTGGTGATCGTCACCCCCAATCATCTGCATGCACCGATTGCGACCCAGGCGCTGCAGGCGGGCTTCCACGTGTTCAGCGAGAAGCCGGCCGCGCTCAATCTTGCTGAAGTGCAGGCGCTGGCAGACGTTGTCAAAAACAGTTCCGGGCTTTATGGGCTGGCACACACCTACCTGGGTTACCCGATGGTGTGGCAGGCCCGCGACATGGTGCGCAATGGCGTGATCGGCGCGTTGCGCAAAGTGATCGTCGAGTACCCACAAGGCTGGCTCAGCCAGGACGTGGGCGGGCAGGGCAACAAACAGGCGGACTGGCGCAGCCGGCCCGAGCTGTCGGGACTGGGCGGCTGCATCGGCGACATCGGCACCCACGCCTTTTCCCTGGCCGAGTTCATCGCCGAACAACCGATCGAACAGCTTTGCGCGAGCCTGGGCATCCATGTACCCGGTCGGCAACTGAATGACGATGCCGCCATGCTGTTCAAGATGGCCTCCGGCGCGAGCGGCGTGCTGATCGCCAGCCAAGTGTGTGCCGGTGAAGAGAACCCGCTGAAGATCCGCCTCTATGGCGACAAGGGCGGCCTGGAATGGCGCCAGGAAGAACCCGCCAGTCTGATCCATCGTTCCCTCGACCAACCGCTGCGCATCCTGCGTTCCGGCGTCGGCCAGCCCTGGCTGTGCGACGGGGCATTGCAGCGCATGCGCCTGCCCGCCGGGCATCCCGAGGGTTACCTGGAAGCCATGGCCAACCTCTACCGCGACTTCGCCAAGGCCATTCGCCAGGGCACCGAGGCCGAAGGTGTACCCGGCATCGAAGTCGGCGTGCGCGGCATGGCCTTTATCGAAGCGGTGATCGCCAACCATCGCGGCGAGGCGAAGTGGACCACCCTGGCGAACCACCCATGAAGGAGACTACAGACATGCGCGGCCCAGGCATTTTTCTCGCCCAGTTCATCTCGGACGAAGCGCCTTTCGACACCCTGGCCAACATCGCCCAATGGGCGGCGTCCCAGGGCTACAAGGCGATCCAGTTGCCCACACTCGGCACCCGCTACATTGACCTGGCCCGCGCTGCAGAAAGCCAGGCCTACTGCGATGAACTCAAGGCGACCTGCGCCCATGCCGGCGTCGAAATCAGCGAGCTATCGACCCACCTGCAGGGCCAACTTGTGGCCGTGCACCCGGCATTCGACACGCTGTTCGACGACTTCGCCCCGGCCCATCTGCGCGGCCAGCCCCAGGCACGGACCGAGTGGGCCATCGACCAATTGAAACTCGCCGCCCGCGCCAGCCAGCGCCTTGGCTTGACGGCCCACGCGACCTTCTCCGGCGCGCTGCTCTGGCCGTACATCTACCCCTGGCCACAACGCCCCAGCGGCCTGGTGGAGCAAGGCTTTGCCGAGTTGGCCAAGCGCTGGCTGCCGATTCTCGATTGCTTCGAGGCGGCCGGCGTCGACCTGTGCTACGAAATCCACCCCGGCGAAGACCTTCACGACGGCGCCTCTTTCGAGCGCTTCCTCGAAGCCGTCGACCACCATCCCCGGGCCAACATTCTCTACGACCCCAGCCACCTGCTGCTGCAGCAAATGGATTACCTGGGCTTCATCGACCGCTACCACGCGCGCATCCGCATGTTCCACGTCAAGGACGCCGAGTTTCGCCCCGACGCGCGCTCCGGCGTGTATGGCGGCTACCAAGGATGGGTCGACCGCCCTGGCCGTTTTCGCTCATTGGGCGATGGTCAGATCGACTTCAAATCGATCTTCAGCAAGCTCACCCAATACGACTTCAACGGTTGGGCCGTGCTGGAGTGGGAGTGCTGCCTGAAGGACGCGCAACAAGGCGCGGCAGAAGGGGCGGAGTTCATCCGCCAGCACATGATCCGCAAGACCAGCAAGGCATTCGATGACTTCGCCGGCGTGACATCCGACGAGCAATCCAACAGACGGCTGCTGGGCCTGCCCGACGCCTGAACAGCGCTTCTGCCCCAAAATAACAATAAAACGGTGACCACAATGAAAGCGCGACTGAGCGTCATGATGTTCCTGCAATTCTTCATCTGGGGCGGCTGGTTCGTCACCCTCGGCACCTTCCTCGCCAGCAACCTGGGGGCCAGCGGCGGGCAGATCGGCATGGCGTTTTCCACCCAGTCGTGGGGGGCGATCATCGCCCCGTTTATCATCGGCCTGATCGCCGACCGCTACTTCAACGCCGAGCGCATCCTGGCGGTGCTGCACCTGATCGGCGCGGTGCTGCTGTACCAGCTGTACCGCGCGCCGGACTTCGTCGGCTTTTATCCCTACGTGCTGGCATACATGGTCATCTACATGCCGACCCTGGCACTGGTGAACTCGGTGGCCTTCCGGCAAATGAGCGACCCGGCCCAGGAGTTTTCGCGCATCCGTGTGTGGGGCACCCTGGGCTGGATTGTTGCGGGGCTGGTGATCAGCTTTGTGTTCGCCTGGGATTCGCAGCAGTCGATCACCACGGGCGCGTTGCGCAACACCTTCCTGATGTCTGCCATCGCGTCAGTGGTCCTGGGTTTCTACAGCTTCACCTTGCCGCGTACCGCGCCCTTGAAAGCCGAGGCGGGCAAGGGTGATATCAAGCAACTGCTCGGGCTGGATGCGCTGGGGTTGCTCAAGGATCGCAGCTACCTGGTGTTCTTCATCGCCTCGATCCTGATCTGCATTCCCCTGGCGTTCTACTACCAGAACGCCAACCCGTTTCTCGCGGAAATCGGCGTGACCAACCCCACGGCAAAAATGGCCATTGGGCAAGTGTCCGAGGTGCTGTTCATGCTGCTATTGCCGCTGTTCATCCAGCGTTTTGGCATCAAGGTCGCGCTGTTGGTGGGCATGCTGGCGTGGGCGCTGCGCTATGCGCTGTTCGCCTACGGCAATAATGGCGAGCTGGCCTTCATGCTGTTTACCGGGATTGCGCTGCATGGCATCTGCTATGACTTCTTCTTTGTCTCGGGGCAGATCTACACCGACGCCAAGGCCCCGGAGCGCTTCAGGAGTTCGGCGCAGGGGCTGATTACCCTGGCTACGTACGGTGTGGGCATGTTGATTGGGTTCTGGGTGGCAGGGCAGGTGACCGACCACTATGTGGCGGCGGGTGGCAGCCATGACTGGCGCAGCATCTGGTTGTTTCCGGCGGGGTTTGCGCTGGTGATCTTTTTTTGTTTTTCGCTGGCGTTCAAGGGGCGGGAGCGGGTGGCAGCAGAGCCGGCTGATTGACGCATGGCGCCCGCAAAGCGGCGTTGCGCAGCGTTGGTATCGCGCTAGAATGGCCCGGCGCAGCGAGTCGACTGTGTGGCCAGAATGTTTGAAGGAGACGCTAATTGCTGTGCAACCAGTGCGAAGAAGAACACCGGATTGACGAGATGGAGCTGGCGTTTCGACGTCCTGATGCCGTTATGGCGCTATCGCAAGACGACAGAGAGAGTGGGGTCCAGGAGAACAATGACCTGGCCATCATCGGCGGTAAGCAATTTTTCATTCGTGCGTTGCTGCCATTGCCGGTGCTGGGTCGCGAGGAGGTTTTTCACATCGGTATTTGGGTCAGGATCGAGCAGTTGGATTTTGAGCGGGTTTACGAACTCTGGGATGACCCGCAGCAATCAAGCGAACCACCGTTTTCGGTGACGATTGCCAATGACATCCCGGATCTGCCTGCAACATGTGGGCTCCCCGCCATGCTGAACCTGACTGACCCGGCTAACCGGCCAAAGGTGACGCTGATCGCGAGTAACCATCCGCTGTCGCTTGAGCAATGCCGAGGCATTACGGCGCATCGTGCACACGAATATGTGGTGTGGACACGTTGACGCCACTGCCAGTAGAGACCATAAGAAACGCTGCGACCGAATGCCCGACTCTTCATGGATCGACCAACAGTTAAAGTCTGAATAAACGAAGACCTCGTTGTGCGCGCCTGCGCGTTTCTACCCCCTGGGTTTCAGGTATCCTCCGCGCCCGCCAATCACTATTTTCCAAACCATGCCAGAACACAACATGCAGGCCCTGTTGGAGTCGATCCTCGACGAAGTCCGTCCACTGATCGGCCTCGGCAAGGTCGCCGACTACATCCCCGCACTCGCCGACGTGCCGGCCCAGCAACTGGGCATTGCCGTGTATGGCAATGACGGCTCGTCCTACTGCGCGGGCGATGCCCACACGTTGTTCTCCGTACAGAGCATCTCCAAGGTATTCAGCCTGGTGCAGGCCATCGACCATGGCGGCGAGAGCATCTGGGAACGCCTGGGCCACGAACCCTCGGGGCAGCCGTTCAACTCCATGGTGCAGCTGGAGTTCGAGCGCGGGCGGCCACGCAACCCGTTTATCAACGCCGGTGCGCTGGTGATCTGCGACATCAACCAATCGCGCTTTGCCGTGCCGATTTTGTCCATGCGTGATTTTGTGCGGCGGCTGTCGGGCAACCCGCAGATCCTGGTCAACAGCGTGGTGGCCGAATCCGAAGCCCAGCACGGTGCGCGCAATGCCGCCATGGCGTACCTGATGAAGTCCTTCGGCAACTTCCACAATGACGTGGATGCAGTGCTGCACAGCTACTTCAACTACTGCGCGTTGCAGATGAGCTGCCTGGACCTGGCCAAGGCGTTTTGCTTCCTGGCGAATGAAGGCGTGTGCACCCACAGCGGCGAGCAGATTCTGACGGCGCGCCAGACCAAGCAAGTGAACTCGATCATGGCCACCAGCGGGCTGTATGACGAGGCGGGGAATTTTGCGTATCGCGTCGGGTTGCCGGGCAAGAGCGGGGTAGGCGGCGGGATTCTCGCGGTGGTGCCGGGGCAGTTTACGGTGTGCGTGTGGTCGCCGGAGTTGAATGCGGCAGGCAATTCGCTGGCGGGGATGAAGGCGTTGGAGTTGTTGAGCGAGCGTATCGGATGGTCGGTTTTTTGAAGAGACTTGATCGCTCCCACGCTCTGCGTGGGAGCGCTGCCCTGGACGCTCTGCGTCTGCCTTTGTGACGCGGAGCGTCACGGTCTGCATTCCCACGCGGAGCGTGGGAACGAGCTCAGCGCGGGCTGGTTTGCGCGCATCGATCCAGCGCTTTGTCGACCAGCATCTGCACACCTTCCAGCATCCGGCAAATGCCCAGCGCCACGTTGCGCTGGGTACCATCGACTTCGAAGGCCAGGTGAGCGGCGATGACATTGATCGACGCCAGGTCTTGTGAGGCATTGGCCAGCAAGGTTTCCGTGTCCAGGTCCGTACGCACGGTAAATAATCCATCGAACGGTAGCTCGGTGGGTTCAGGCGGTTGGGGTTGGGCGTCAGGTTTCAGATAGTGGTGAATGGCGCGGTAAGCGGCTTCTTGAAGCCGGTCGGTGTGCGGTGGGGGATTGGGGCTGTCTTTAATCATGGTGAAGCTCCGTCGATAAGTGGAGCCACCACCGTTCGCGGTCAAACGAGGAGGGTGGCAGCTGTACGCGGGTTGACCGACCGGTTATCAACGAACCCGGCATACCCGAAGGTATCCCGCGCACAGCCGCCGCGACACGATACCTCAGGCATAAAAAAAACGCCTGGAATAGGTGTGGGCGTTGCAGTCGTCGATTGGTCGGACGGTCAAATCCGGTCGCTGAATTGGCAGCGACTGCGGGAGGTTAGTCAGCCCGGGTCCGACCGACAACCTGAAACAGTTGTCGGAAAAATCCGAGCATGTCTCCCTCAGTCAGAGACGGTCCATGTTGCACAATCGTGTGGTCCTGGCCACCGCCAAGTCGGTGCTCCGGCTATTGATCGCTCCCACGCTCTGCGTGGGAGCGCAGCCCTGGACGCTCTGCGTCTGCCTTTGTGACGCGGAGCGTCACCGTAGGCATTCCCACGCGGAGCGTGGGAACGAGCTTAAAATCCGAGTGCGTCTCCCTGTCGAGGAGAGTGCTGCTACCATCGACGCAATCCCTCATCAGTCAGAGACAATCCATGTTGCCTAATCGCGTGGTCCAGGCCGCCGCCAAGTCGGTGCTGCAGCAGCTCGTTACGCGGATCACGCCACAGTCCACCGAAGCCTCCATCGCCGAAATGGCGACGCAGATGCTCGCGGATTCCGGCTATCCGCAGACCTGGTATTACGACTGCCCGGCCTTCGTATTGCTGGGTTCGCGCAGTGCGCTTTCGGTGTCGGGACGCGACTATCGGCCCAGTGATGAAGCCGTTGGTTTACACAATCTGATCACGGTGGATTTGAGCCCGAGAGCAGGCAATGTGTGGGGCGACTGTGCCCGCTCTTTCTATGTGGAGGAGGGCGTGTGCCGGGCGGTGCCGGTGGGGGCCGAGTTCAGCAGGGGTCATGAAGTCGAGCACCTGCTACACGCGATGATGCGCACATTCGCCCGGCCTGAAACCACGTTCAACGATCTCCACGCGTTCGCCAATGACCTGATCGCATCCGAGGGTTTCGAGAACCTCGATTTCGCCGGCAACGTCGGCCACAGCATCTGCGAGCAGCGTGACCAAAGGCTCTACATCGAGGCGGGCAATCATCGGCGCCTGGAGGAGGTAACGTGCTTTACCTTCGAGCCGCATGCTCGCGAGCGAGGCGGTCGCTGGGGCTACAAGCATGAAAATATCTATTTCTTCAGCGATGAGGGAAAGGTCTGCGAGCTTTGACGAAGGCGCCGGTCTCCTGAGGACACGCGGCGCCTTCGGTTTTTTCGCGAGCAAGCTCGCTTCTACAGGGAGAGGCGATCCAGCAGGCTGTACCACGCCACGCCCGCGCCGATGTAGAAGCGTTGCAAGCCATGCAGTGGCAACCGCTGCAAAGGCGTTACCGGGTAAGCGAAGTCGGAGCGGCTGTCACACAAGCGCCCGGCCAATTGCTGGCCGAGGCTGGTGCACAGGGCTATCCCGCGTCCGTTACAGCCCAATGCCAGGGTCAGGCCGGGTGCGGGCTCGTGGACGTGGGGCATAAAGTCCCGGGTGATCGCGATCCGGCCCGCCCAGCGGTACTCGAAGTCCAGCTTGCCCAGCTGGGGAAACAACAGTGCCAGCGAGCGCTCCAGGTGCGCAAAATCCGCGGGCCCGGTGGGATCTTCGAACAACCCGCGCCCGCCCATCAGCAGGCGGCCATGGGCATCCTTGCGAAAGTAAAGCAACAGGCGCTGTGCGGTTGAGACGGTTTCCTGCCCCGGCAAAATGCTCTCGGCCGCAGGCCCGCTCAAGGGCCGGGTGGCGACGATAAAACTGTTGGCCGCGAGCACACTCTGGGCCATGCCGGGCCACAAGTCGCCGCTGTAGCCGTTGGTGGCCAGTACCACCTGGCCGGCCGACACCTGCGCGCCGCTCGCGGTCTGCAACTTCCAGCCCGCGCCCGCCTGTTGCATCGCGGTCACTGCGCTCTGCCCATGAATGCGCACGCCCGCCGCCTGGGCTGCACGCACCAGGCCCCGAGCATAGGCCAAGGGTTGGATGGCGCCCGCGCGACCGTCCAGCCAGCCACCGGCAAACGCCTGGCTGCCCATGCGGGCGGACACCGCGCCGGCATCCAGGCGCTGCACCGGCACCCCGCGACGTGCCCACTGTTCGGCCCGGGCGTGCAGGCCCGCCACGCCTTTTTCGGAATAGGAAACCTGCATCCAGCCCTTGCGTGTGGGCGCACAGTCAATGCCATGGCGCTCGATAAGGTTGAACACCAGGTCGGCAGAGTTGGACACGATGTTGATCAGTGGCTCGGCGCGCTCGGCACCGTACATCTGCACCAGTTGATCCGGGTCGTATTTGAGTGTCGGGTTGACCTGCCCACCATTGCGCCCGGACGCGCCCCAGCCGGGCTCGTTGGCCTCCAGCACGCACACGCTCACGCCGCGCTCCGCCAGGTGCAGCGCCGTGGACAAGCCGGTATACCCGGCGCCGACGATGGCCACGTCCACCTTCAATGACTCAGCCAACGCGGGTGTTTGCGGTGCAGCGTGCGCCGTCGCGGCCCAGAGTGACTTCATGGCAGGCTCCGGGTGTTGGCCGTCGGGTGCAGCACGCGGCGCAGGAAGTCCTGGGTGCGCGGTTGTTGCGGGTTGCCCAGCACCTGCTCGGCCGGCCCGCTCTCCACGATGTAGCCGCCGTGCAGGAAGCACACGCGGTCGGCCACTTCCCGGGCAAAGCCCATTTCGTGGGTCACCACGATCATGGTCATGCCTTCGTCCGCGAGGGTGCGCATGACCTCCAGCACATCGCCCACCAGTTCCGGGTCGAGGGCCGAAGTGGGTTCGTCGAACAGCATGGCGTCGGGTTTCATCGCCAGTGCGCGGGCGATGGCAACCCGCTGTTGCTGGCCGCCGGAGAGTTGTTCCGGGTAGGCATCGGCCTTGGCCGACAGGCCGACTTTATCCAGCAGCGCCAAGGCTTCTTCCCGGGCCTGTTGCAGCGGTTCGCCCTTGACGTACACCGGGCCTTCCATCACGTTTTCCAGCACGGTGCGATGGGGGAACAGGTTGAAGCGCTGGAACACCATGCCCATGCGGCTGCGCAGGGCGTGTACGGTCTTGCTGCCACGTTGCACGGTTTCGCCGAACACGTTGATGGTGCCGCCGTCGTAGGCTTCCAGGGCGTTGATGCAGCGCAGCAGGGTGGATTTGCCCGAGCCGGACGGGCCGATCAGGCACACCACTTCGCCCTTGGCCACGTCCAGGTCGACGCCGTGCAGCACGCGATGGGTGCCGTAGTGTTTTTGCAGTTGGCGAATCTCGATCATGCTTTTTTCCTCCGGCCCAGGTGCTGTTCCATGCGGCGCAGGCCATACACCAGCGGCAGGCTCATCAGCAGGTAGAGCAGGGCGACCAGGGTGTAGACGGTCATGTTCTGGAAGGTGGACGAGGCGATCAGTTGGCCCTGGCGCGTCATCTCGGCCACGGTGATGGTCGACACCAGCGATGAGTCCTTGAGCATCATCACCAGGGTGTTGCCGTAGGGCGGCAAGGCGATGCGAAACGCCTGGGGCAGGATCACCCGGCGCATCATCAGCACCGAGCGCATGCCCAGGGCTTCGGCGGCTTCACGCTGGCCCTGTTCGACGGCGATGATGCCGGTACGGAAGTTCTCCGCCTGATACGCCGAGTAGGCGATGCCCATGCCGATCACACCCGCCTGGAATGCACTGAGGTGCACGCCCATGTCCGGCAGCACGAAGTAGATGTAGAACAGCTGCACGATGATCGGCAGGCCGCGAATCACATTGATCACGGTGCTCGCTGCCCACGACAGCGCCTTGATCGGCGACAGTTTGAGCAGCGCCAGCACCAGGCCGATCGCGCTGCTGAGCAGGAACGACAGCACGGTGATCTGGATCGTCACCCAGGCGCCTTGCAGCAGGATCGGCAGGAAGTCCTGGGCGTTTTGCAGGAATTCAGCCGGGTTCATGGCTGCACCTGGGCATCAAGCCCCCACTTCTTCAGGATCGCGTCCAGGGTGCCGTCGGCCTTGATGCTGGCGATGGCCTGGTTCAGGCGTTCGAGGGTTTCGCTGTCGCCTTTGCGCACCACCAGGCACACCTCGCCGACGTTCACCGGCTTGTAGTCGGCGGCGAGCTTCACGCCCTTGAACAGCTTCTGGCGGATCTGGTACGCCACCACCGGCTGGTCACCCACGGCGGCCTTGATGCGGCCCAGGCTCAGGTCGCGGACCATTTCGCCGATGGAGTCGTAGGTGCGGATTTCCTTGAAGATCCCCAGCTTGTTGAGCATGTCGTAGAAGATCGTGCCGGCTTGTACGCCCACTACCTGGTCCTTCAAGGAGCTGAGGTCGGTATAGGTCGCATTGTCGTCGGCACTCACGATCAGCCCTTCACCGTAGGCGTACACCGGCGCGCTGAAGTCCACCACCTGGGCACGCTCCGGGGTCTTGAGCATGCCGGCGGCGATGAAGTCGAGCTTGCCCGAGGTGAGGGACGGGATCAGCGCGGCAAAGTTGGTCTGCTCGATTTCGCTGGTGAAACCACCGGCCTTGCCCACTGCGTTGGCGACGTCGACCATCACGCCCTGGATGCTGTTGCTCTTGATGTCGAGGAAAGTGAACGGCGAACCGCTGGCCGTTGCACCGACTTTGTACGAGGCTGCACCGGCGGCGTGCACGGTGGCCACGCAAAAGGTGGCGCAAAGACCGAAGGCGAGGCGGCGAAACAAGGGCGAAAGACTGTTCATCGGGTTACTCCAGAAGGAAAACGGATCGTCAGTACCGCGAGCGGTTACCGAGCAAACCGCAAGCTCTGTGCCATTTCGATTAAATAAAATCGTTTTACGCTACTGAAATTAAACAAAATGAACCATTCGTATCGGTATGCGATTTTTAGTGGTCGAATTTCGCGATTTCGTGTAGAAATATCGCCACGCTTGATCGACCTGACCGCGAGTTCGCCATGTCCGAAGAACGCAACAGCTTGCACAACCAATCCCTGGAAAAGGGCCTGTCGGTGCTCAAGGCATTCAGCGCCCAGCGCCGCAGCATGAGCCTTGCAGAGGTGGCCGAGGCTGCCGGCATGACCAAAAGCTCGGCCCAGCGCATGGTGTTTACCCTCGAGAGCCTGGGTTACCTTCGGAAACACTCGCGCACCCGTCATTACCAACTCACACCACGGGTGCTGGAGTTGGGCTTCAGTTATCTGGATGCGCATTCGCTGATTGAAGTGGCCAACCCGTTCCTCTCGGAATTGACCCGCCTGACGGGAGAAACCTCGTGCCTGACCGAGCCTGCGGGTTACGACATGACGTATATCGCGCGGTTTGTCAGCTCGGGCTTCGTGCCGGTACACATGCCGATTGGCTCGCGGGTGCCGATGTATTGCACGGCGTCGGGGCGCGCGTATCTGAGTGCGTTGCCGCAGGATGAGGCGCTGGCATTGATCGAGCACAGCCAGCGGGTGGCGCACACCAGCCAGACGTTGACTGAGGTCGACAGGATCATGGAGTCGTTGCAGCAGGTGCGCGAGCAGGGCTATGCGGTGAATGGCCAGGAACTGTTCCTGGGCGACATGACCATCGGCGCGCCGGTGCTGGGGGCGAATGGTCGGCCGGTGGCAGCGGTGCATGTGGTGGCGCCGACCAGTCGCTGGAGCCGGGCGGATGCAGAGAAGCAGTTGGCGCCGGCGTTGTTGCAGTGCTCAAGGGCGTTGAGCAATTCGGCGCGTAACCTGGAGTAACCCGCTCTCAAGAACACAGCAAATCCAAAATGTGGGAGCGGGCTTGCTCGCGAATGCGGTGTATCAGTCGCCAGATGCAGTGACTGGCACACCGCATTCGCGAGCAAGCCCGCTCCCACATTTTGATCTTCATCATTCTTTGAGATTGGTGTGAGCCCCAACAAAAAATGCGCCCCTGAGGGCGCATTTTTTTGTTCGGTCAACTATCGCCTGTCAGGCAATCGCATCCCAGGCACGGTCACCGTTCTCGTCTTTGATCCGAGTCGGCAAGCCCATCACGTCCAGCGCCTTCAGGAACGGCTCAGCCGGCAGTTCCTCGACGTTGGCCATGTGCTTCACGTCCCACTCGCCACGGGCAACCAGCAGCGCTGCGGCTACCGGCGGTACGCCGGCGGTGTAGGAAATACCCTGGCTGTCGGTCTCGGCGAAGGCTTCTTCGTGGCAGGCCACGTTGTAGATGAACAGCTCGCGTGGCTGGCCATCCTTGGTGCCCTTGACCAGGTCGCCGATGCAGGTCTTGCCGGTGTAGCCAGGCGCCAGCGACGACGGGTCGGGCAGCACGGCCTTGACCAGTTTCAGCGGCACGACTTCCAGGCCTTCGGCGGTGGTGACCGGTTTTTCGGAGAGCAGGCCGAGGTTTTTCAGCACGGTGAACACGTTGATGTAGTGTTCGCCGAAGCTCATCCAGAAACGCACATTGGGCACGTCGAGGTTTTTCGACAGCGAGTGCACTTCATCGTGGCCGGTCAGGTACAGGTTCTGCGAACCGACCACAGGCAGGTCGTCGGTGCGTTTGACTTCGAACATGGTGTTGCTGGTCCACTGGCTGTTCTGCCAGCTCCACACCTGTCCGGTGAATTCGCGGAAGTTGATTTCCGGGTCGAAATTGGTGGCGAAATATTTGCCATGGGAGCCGGCATTGACGTCGAGAATGTCGATCGAATCAATACGGTCGAAATGCTTTTGTTGCGCCAGCGCTGCATAAGCGTTGACCACACCCGGGTCGAAGCCCACGCCAAGGATGGCCGTGATGTTCTTCTGTTTGCACTCTTCCAGGTGGTTCCATTCGTAGTTGCCGTACCACGGCGGGGTCTCGCAGACCTTGCCCGGCTCTTCGTGGATGGCGGTGTCGAGGTACGCCACGCCGGTGTCGATGCAGGCACGCAATACCGACATGTTGAGGAACGCGGAACCGACGTTGATGACGATCTGCGATTCAGTCTCGCGGATCAGTGCCTTGGTCGCTTCCACGTCCAAAGCGTTCAGCGCGAAGGCCTGGATGTCGGCGGGTACCTTGAGGCTACCCTTGGCCTTGACGCTGTCGATGATGGCCTGGCATTTGGAGATGTTGCGCGACGCGATAGCAATACGACCGAGTTCGTCGTTGTGCTGCGCGCACTTGTGGGCCACCACCTTGGCGACACCTCCTGCACCAATGATAAGAACGTTCTTTTTCAATTGCTTTATCTCTCCTTTATCTGTCCGCTTTACGAAAGGCTGGACAGGTAGTCGTCGTAACCAAATTCACGAACCACTTCGACTGTACCGTCGAGTTGTTTCACTACGATGGACGGCATTTTCAGGCCGTTGAACCAGTTTTTCTTGACCATGGTGTAGCCTGCCGTGTCGATGAACGACAGTCGATCGCCGATGGCCAGCGGCTGATCAAATTGGTACTCACCGAAGATATCCCCGGCCAGGCACGACTTGCCGCACACCATGTAGGTGTGTTCGCCATTGCTCGGCGCCAGCTTGGCGTTGAGGCGATAGATCAGCAGGTCCAGCAGGTGGGCTTCGATGGAGCTGTCTACCACGGCGAGGTTCTTGCCGTTGTAGAGGGTGTCGAGCACGGTCACTTCCAGGGAGGCGCTGTTGGTGATCGCCGCTTCGCCGGGTTCCAGGTACACCTGCACGTCGTACTTCTGCGAGAACGCCTTGAGGCGCTGGCAGAAGGCGTCGATGGCATAGCCTTCACCGGTGAAGTGGATGCCGCCGCCGAGGCTGACCCAGTTGACCTTGTGCAGCAGCGCGCCGAAGCGTTCTTCGATGGTGTTGAGCATCTGGTCGAACAGGTTGAAATCACCGTTCTCGCAGTTGTTGTGGAACATGAAACCGGAGATTTGCTCGATCACACCTTCGATCTTCACCGGGTCCCACTCGCCCAGGCGGCTGAACGGGCGC
This sequence comes from Pseudomonas sp. E6002, assembly GCF_013385565.1. Taxonomy (NCBI): domain Bacteria; kingdom Pseudomonadati; phylum Pseudomonadota; class Gammaproteobacteria; order Pseudomonadales; family Pseudomonadaceae; genus Pseudomonas; species Pseudomonas sp. E6002. The sequence goes on from NZ_JACAPT010000010.1 coordinate 45,023, forward strand.
GCCGGGTCGGCCAGCAGGTAGTCGGAGCTGCTCACTTGCGGGTTGACGCGCAGGCCGCGGGTCTTGCCTTCGCTGCGCTCGGCGAAGCGCTGCAGCTGGCTGATGGAGTTGAAGATGATCTTGTCGCAGTTGTCGAGCATCTCTTCGATTTCATCGTCGGCCCAGGCCACGCTGTAGGCGTGGGCTTCACCTTCGAACTTCTGGCGACCCAGCTTGAGCTCGTACAGCGACGACGAGGTGGTGCCGTCCATGTATTCCTGCATCAGGTCGAACACCGACCAGGTGGCGAAGCATTTGAGGGCCAGCAGAGCCTTGGCGCCGGACTGTTCGCGCACGTAGGCGATCTTCTGCATGTTGACCAGAAGCTTCTGTTTGTCGATGAGGTAGTACGGCGTTTTGATCATTTTCAGAGCCTGCGGCGGTGCCTGCCAAAAAAGGACACGCATTGTGCCCGCACTTGGGACAGATCGAAAGGTTAGTCAGCGGAATTTGCTGGCCCGGTTATAAGCTGGCCTGTGAATATGACAGCCCGTAGGTATGATGAGCCGCTTTGATAACGGACCACGGCTTGGGCGACGAGAGGTGAGAATGGACGCATGGACGCTGCATTGGCTGGAAGCTTCGGGGAGCCTGGCGCAGTTTCGCCCGGAGTTGATCCGAGAGTTTGAGGTTGCCTACGAGGCAATCGCGCAACTGCTGCCGCCGCCGCGGCTGGACATCCTGATCCAGCGGTTGCCGGGGGAGACCCTTCCGGAACTCGGCCTGGTGGGCCGTGCTTATCGCAGCACGATGTTCAGCATGACCCTTGATCCCGATAACCCGAATTTCCTCACCAGCCTGCAAAGCGGTGCATTGCGTCGACACGTGGTGCATGAGGTGCACCATTGCCTGCGCATGGCGGGCCCCGGTTATGGCTGGACGCTGGGGGAGGCGATGGTCAGTGAGGGCCTGGCCGGGCAGTTTGTGCGGCAGGTGCTGGGCAGTGAGCCGGAGTTGTGGGAGCGGGCGCTTGCCCCCCAGGAACTGCTGAGTGCCCCGGTAGACCGCCAGCTTCTCGAGGCCACGTATTACGACCACAGTGAATGGTTCTTTGGTACCGGCGCGCGGCCAAGATGGCTGGGATACACGCTGGGCTACCAGATGGTGGAGGCCTGGCTGGCAAAACAGGGCGACGTGGACGCCGCCACATGGGTCAATGTACCCGCCCAAGACATACTCGCCAATGCCGCCAAAGCGGGGTTGGTGGCCTGACTTTGAAACACAAGCCCACCAAACAACCCCTATCCCCTGTGGGAGCTGTCGAGCCTCAGCGAGGCTGCGAAGGCGGCGGCACAGCCGATAAAATAAGCTGCCTGACACACCGCTATCGCAGCCTCGCTAAAGCTCGACAGCTCCCACATGACAAAAACGCACCCACACTGACATCAAACCGTCATCTCCCCCCGAACGTATTCAGGCCGGTTGTCGTTGATCACCTGCATGAAGCCTCCTGATCAATTAATGATTTAGCGTGAGTTGCATGTTCGTCCTGTACCGGCTCAAACCCGCAGCGCAGATAAAAGCTTGCGCCCTCGTGGGTGTCGGTAGACAGGCGCACGACATGGAAGGATTGCGCCGCGCGTGCCAAAAGCTGGCCCACCAACGCTTTGCCCACCTGGCGTCCCCTTGATGCCCGTGCGACGTACACCCGGCGCAGCCTGCCAACCTCCGGACCGGCGTAAGGGTCATGGGACAAACCGCCAACGGCGATCAACTGCCCGTTGCTGAATACACCCAAAAGACATTCGCCTGGCTGGTCAAAACGGTTGGCGCCGCTGGACCACTCTGCAACGAGTCGCGTGAGAAACCTGAATCCTTCGGCGACGGCTTCTGCTTCCAATACCAGGATCTCTTCGGGCAACGCCGAGAGGGTGCGTATCGACAAACCGTCCTCTGATTCAGCCACTGCGATTCTCCAGATCCAGCCAAGCGGCCTTGGAGTCAACGCAGGAGTGCTCCTGCTTGCCAGGCAAGAGCGGCGTATCGAGTGTAGCGATTGCTATCGAGACCCAGTCTGGGTAAACACCATTGATATCGGACCAGAACATCGACGAGCCGCAGCGTGAGCAAAACTCACGAAACACACCCTCGGAAGATTCATAAGCCTTGAGCGTTTGCAGCGAAGACTCGATGTGCACCGACGATTTCGGAGCACTCGCGTATGTCGCGAAGGCGGAGCCATGACTCTTTTGGCATTTTTTGCAGTGGCAATGCGTCACAGCTTTCAGCGGTGTCGATACTCGGTAGCTGACCGCGCCGCACAGGCAGCTACCCTGGTGAAGTCCTTCCATGTTGATTCAATCCCAAGCTCAATGGAGTGACTATACCGCTCTCCCATGAGCCTTGAGCAAGTCCGGTTTTCGGTATCACGTATTGGTCTTCAACTTGGTCCACAACCGAGTGGCCAGCCGCGCAATCGCTGGCGGCAGATCCTCCACGATAAACAGCTTGTCCATCACGCTTTTCGGCGGGTAGATCGCCAGGTCTTGCTTCACCTCAGGGGTCACCAGCTCATCCGCCGCGCTGTTGGGGTTGGCGTAGTGGATGCTGTTGCTAATGTTGGCAATCACCTTGGGCTCCAGCAGGTAATTCATATAGGCATAGCCGTTTTTCTCGTGCGGTGCACCCTTGGGCATCACCACCATGTCCAGCCACAATGTCGAGCCTTCGTCCGGGATCGAGTAGGCGATGCTGATACCGTTTTTCGCTTCCCTGGCGCTGGCGGCAGCCTGTACCACGTCGCCGTTAAAGCCGATCACTGCGCAGATATTGCCGTTCGCCAGGTCGCTGATGTACTTGGAGGCATGGAAGTACTGGATGTAGGGGCGGATTTTCAACAGCGCCTGCTCGGCCTTTTTGTAGTCGGCCGGTTCGTGGCTGTGGTGCGGCAGGCCCAGGTAGTTGAGGGTGATCGGCAGGATCTGCGTGGGGTTGTCGATAATCGCCACGCCGCAGGCGCTGAGTTTCTTGATGTTGTTTTCATCAAAGAACAGGCTCCAGGAATGGGTGACGTCGGTGGTGCCGAAGATCGCCTTGATCTTCTCGACGTTGTAGCCAATCCCCGCCGTGCCCCACATATACGGGAAGCCGTACTGGTTGCTCGGGTCGTTGGTCTCCAGCTTTTTCATCAGCAACGGGTCGAGGTTTTTCCAGTTGGGCAGTTGGCTTCGGTCGAGCTTCTGGATCGCCCCGGCCTTGATCAGCCGCGAGAGGAAGTGGTTGGACGGGCTCACCACGTCATAACCGGTATTGCCGGTCATCAGCTTGGATTCCAGCACTTCATTGCTGTCGTGAATGTCGTAGGTCGCCTTGATCCCGGTCGCTTTGGTAAAACTGGTCAAGGTGTCATCGGCGATGTAGCCGTTCCAGTTGGAAATGTTCACTTCTTCGGCGGCGTACACAGCCGCCGGGAGCGCGCTGAGGATGACCGCCAGGGACAGACTGTTGATGTGCATGTGAATCACCTTTATCGAGGTTTCTTGTTCTAGATTTCTGTCCGTGCTCGAACCGTTTCCACGCCCATACGCAGCATGGCACCGATGCCGAACAGCGGCCGGGGTGGCAGCCAGCCGGGCTGTGCCCTGTGCATCACAGAGTGCAGGAGCGAGGAAGTCTGGCCCGACGCCCACTCGGCCAGCAGTCGACCCCACAGCGTGCCGCGGGCCACGCCTGAACCGTTGCAGCCCGCGACGGCATACAGGTTGCTTTCGACCCGCGCGAAATACGGTTGACCGCTGCGGGAGGCGCTCAAGTGGCCGGTCCAGGTGTAGTGGATGTCTTGTTCGGTCAGCCACGGGAAGCGTCGCTGCATGCCCTTTACATGGTGTTGGCGCCGGTGCAACAGGTCGCCGTTGGACAAGTCCCGGGTGCGGTACTCCGCTGTGTTGCGGATCATCACCCGATGGTCCGGTGTCAGGCGCACCGTGGCACCCAGTGGCCGCGTGGACAGCACGCCCCACGGTTCCACTGCGCCGATCCGGCGGTATTCCTCATCGCTGAGAGGGCGGGTGAGGCTGGCGCTGAGTTCCATCGGGAACGTCGCACTGGCCTCAAGGCCCACCCGTGGAATAAAGGCGTTGAGGCACACCAGCACCTGGCCGGCTTCAATGCAGGCGTCCAGGCCGTTGGCGCGAATGCCGCCATTGGCCATGCGCTCAAGGCCGGTGATGTCGGTGTTCTCATAAAGCGTCACGTTGTCCGGCAGCGCTTCGAGCAAACCCTTCACATACTTCGCCGGTTGCAGCAAGGCGTTGCCGTGGCCGCACCAGATGGCGGCCTGGTAATGCTCGGTGCCGAGTGTCTGCGCGAGTGCGGCACCTTGCAGGAACTGCGCTGAAGCACCCGCGGCACGCAAGGTCGCCAACTTGGCATCCACATGCGCAAGCTTGTCGCGATCGTGCACGGCGAAGTAGTAGCCGCTGTCCCGAAAGTCGCAGTCGATGGCATGGCGGGCGATGCGCTCGCGCACTTCATCGCTGGCTGCGCGGGAGATCGCGGTGTCCACCTCAAAGTCAGCGAAGCCTGCGTTGCCCATCAGTTCACTTGCAGCGGGATGCTCATGGGCCACCACAAAACCGGAATTACGCGCTGAGGCACCTTGGGCGGCGCGCTGGCGGTCGACGATCACGATGCGCGCCTCGGGGTGCATCTCGGCCAGGTTGTGCGCCGCACACAAACCGGTGATGCCGGCGCCGATCACCAGCCAGTCGGCTTTTTGTAGGCCGGTGAGTCGGTCCCGGGCGGGGAGGCTTTCAGTCTGGGCAATCCAGCCACATGTGTTTTCCATGAAGATCCTCGGCTGTATGCGTTGTTGGCATAAATAAGTTCGGGCTGCAGCTGGAATCTATAGGGCCTGCGGTGATACAACCAACGTTATAAAATCATCCAGCCATTCGGAAAACGCATGGATAACATCCGTCACGTGCCTTCGCTGCAGGGCCTTCAGGCGTTGGTTGAAGTCAGCGACTGCGCGAGCTTCACCGTGGCTGCGCAGAAGCTGTGCCTGACCCAAAGCGCGGTGAGCCGCAAAATCCAGCAACTGGAAAGCCATTTCGGCGTGCCGATGTTCACCCGGACCAGCCGCAGCCTGCGCCTGACCTCCGAAGGTGAGCAGGTGCTGGCCAGTGCCCGGAGCATCCTGGCGCAACTGAAGGGGCTGGAGGATCGGCTCTCGCCTCGTAAACGTCCGTTTCGCATCCGCCTGCATGTGTCGCTGGCGGTGCGCTGGCTGCTGCCCAAGCTCAGCGATTTCTATCGCAACCATCCCGATATTTCCCTGGCAATCGAGACCGTCGCCACCGAGGTGGTCGAGCCGGCGAGTGACAGCGATGCCTACATCCTTTACCTGCCCAAGCCCGACAACGATCCTGCGCGGCTGACCTTGTTCCACGAATCATTGGTGCCGGTCTGCGCGCCGGGTTTGGGGCCACTGGCTTCCGTGGAACAGCTCGAACACTTTGCGCTGCTGCATCGTTCAGCCGACAAGCAGGACTGGATGACCTGGCTGGCGGCCAATGGCGCGCGGTCGCTGGACGACTACCGGCATATCCCGTTCAACCTTGACGAATTGGCGCTGGATGCCGCCGCGCGCGGGCTTGGGGTGGCGATGACGGATCTGACGCTGGCGGCCGAGTCGATCGAACGGGGTGTGTTGGTGGTGCCGTTTGGTCAGCCGCTGGTGACCGGCGGGGTGTATGCATTGTGCTTGCAGTCATCGGCGGCGTCACACCCAGGCTGCGTGCTCATCATGCAGTGGTTTGGTCAGCAGGCGCGGCATGCTAACGTCACGTCTTGACTCTCTATCGCCAGCCCATCCATGAAAATGCCCGATATCGACGCCATCCAGGCGTTCGTCCTGGTCGCCGAACTCAAGAGCTTTACCCGCGCTGCCGATGCCATCGGCGGCACCCAGGCGGCTATCAGCCTGAAGATAAAACGCCTCGAAGAAAGCCTTGGCCGCAAGCTGCTGGAGCGCACGCCGCGACGGGTCACGCTGTCGGCCCATGGCCAGATGTTTTTGGCCAGCGCCCGCCGCTTGCTGGACAACTACCAGGATGCGATGAATTGTTTTGGCCCGCAGAAACGCACCTTGCGCGTGGGCGTCAGCCACCACATTGTCGGCGCCGATCTCAGCCTGTGGCTGCGACGTTTGGCGACCACCGACCCGGACGTGATCGTGGCGTTCAGCCTCGGCACCTCGCGGGATATGTTGATGAACTACGAGCAGGGCAAGCTGGATGTGGCGATGATCCTGCGGCACGACAACCGTCGCCAGGACGGCGAAGTGGTGGGCATCGAACGCTTTGGCTGGATGGCTTCCCACGACTTCGAATTGCGCCAGGGCGGGGCGTTGCCCCTGGCGATCCAGCCGGAACCCTGCGGCATGCGCAGCATGGTGATGGCGGCGCTGGCCGAGCAGAACCGTGCCTGGGAAGAGGCGTTTGTGGGCAGCGGGATCCTGGCGATCGGCGCTGCTGTGGTGGCGGGGATTGGCATCGGTGCGATGGTGGGGCGGATGGCGCCCGGTGGCTGCGTCGACGTGGAGCAGCGTTTCGACCTGCCGCCGCTGCCCAGTCGTGAAGTGGTGCTGTATACGGCGCAGCGGGACTCTCAGGCGCAAGCGTTGATCCGCACGTTGAGCGCCGATATTCCCGCCGATTGAACTAGAAAATCAGGCGCCCGGCCCAAGCCATCAGCAGCGCCAGGCTGCCGATGCCGAGGAGTGTGAGCCCAAGGGCTACGAAGTGAACGAGGAGGGTGGTCAGTGGCGGCTGCTGTTCCATGTGGGGGCTTCCTTGGGGCTTGGGAAGCAAAAGTATGCTGAGCGGCCGAGCACCGAAACAGACGCCGCCAGCTATTTCAGTGATAAGCAAAACGAAGGCCCACCCACTCCCGCGCGCGTGGAGCATGAGCGCCGCGCGATCACTCAAGCCTGGGCGGTGCATTTCATCATGAGTGGAACTTGTGATCATCTCAAATAAAATGAGTTTGTCTCACTATCACTCGATCCCGACAATGGCTCCCATACAAACACATTGGAGCTTTACGTCATGGCTGTTGCCCATTCCCTTGGATTCCCGCGCATTGGTCGCGATCGTGAACTGAAAAAAGCGCAGGAAGCGTTTTGGAAGGGCGAGCTCGACGAAGCCGGCCTGCGCGCCGTAGGTCGTGAACTGCGCAAGACGCACTGGGACCTGCAAAAGAAAGCCGGCATCGAACTGTTGCCCGCCGGTGACTTCGCCTGGTACGACCAGGTACTGACTCACTCGCTGATGTTCGGTGTGATCCCCGAGCGTTTCCGCCCGGCCGACGGCAAAGCCACCCTGCACACCCTGTTCGGCATGGCCCGTGGCGTCAGTGACAACTGCTGCGGCGGTGCCCACGCCCAGGAAATGACCAAGTGGTTCGACACCAACTATCACTACCTGGTCCCTGAATTCAGCGCCGACCAGCAATTCCAGCTGGGTTGGGAGCAACTGTTCGAAGAGGTCAAGGAAGCCCGTGACCTCGGCCACACCGTCAAGCCAGTGGTCATCGGCCCGCTGACCTACCTGTGGCTGGGCAAGGCCAAGGGTGGTGATTTCGACAAACTCGACCTGCTGGACCGCCTCCTGCCGCTGTACGGCCAGATCTTCCAGCGCCTGGCGGACCTGGGCGTGGAGTGGGTGCAGATCGACGAGCCGATCCTGGTGCTGGACCTGCCGCAGGATTGGAAAAACGCCTTCGAGCGTGCCTATAACCTGATCCAGCGCGACCCGCTGAAGAAGCTGGTGGCCACCTATTTTGGCGGCCTGGAAGAGAACCTCGGCCTGGCAGCCAACCTGCCGGTGGACGGCCTGCACATCGACCTGGTGCGTGCACCGGATCAGTACCCGACCATCCTCGATCGCCTGCCGGCTTATAAGGTGCTGTCCCTGGGCGTGGTCAACGGCCGTAACGTATGGCGCTGCGACCTGGAAAAAGCCCTGGCCACCTTGCAGCATGCTCATGAGCGCCTGGGCGATCGCCTGTGGGTGGCGCCATCCTGCTCGTTGCTGCACAGCCCGGTAGACCTGGGCCGTGAAGACAAGCTGGATGCCGAGCTGAAAAGCTGGCTGGCGTTTGCCGTACAGAAGTGCGAAGAAGTGGCGGTGCTGGCCCAGGCCGTGAACCAGCCTGAAGCGCCGAACGTGATCGCTGCCCTGGCCGACAGCCGTGCCGTGCAGGCGGCCCGTGCCGCTTCGCCGCGTATCCACAAGCCGGCGGTGCAAGCCCGTGTGGCGGCGATCACCGCCAAGGACAGCCAGCGTGACTCGCTGTTTGCCCAACGTATCGAGAAACAGCGTGCCGGCCTGAACCTGCCGCTGTTCCCGACCACCACCATCGGTTCGTTCCCGCAAACCGCTTCGATCCGCCTGGCTCGCCAGTCCTACAAGGCCGGCAAGTTGAGCGAAGCCGAATACGTCGAAGCCATGCACAGCGAGATCCGCCACGCTGTCGAAGTGCAGGAAAACCTTGGCCTGGACGTGCTGGTGCATGGTGAAGCCGAGCGTAACGACATGGTCGAATACTTCGCCGAACAGTTGGACGGTTATGTATTTACCCGCTTCGGCTGGGTGCAGAGCTACGGTTCCCGTTGTGTGAAACCGGCGGTGATTTTCGGTGACCTGAGTCGTCCGAAAGCCATGACCGTGGAGTGGATCCGCTACGCCCAGGGCCTCACCAACAAGGTGATGAAGGGCATGCTGACCGGCCCGGTGACCATGCTGATGTGGTCGTTCCCCCGTGAAGACGTGAGCCGCGAAGAACAGGCGCGGCAACTCGCCCTGGCGATTCGTGACGAAGTGGTGGACCTGGAAGCCGCCGGGATCAAGATCGTGCAGATCGACGAAGCCGCGTTCCGCGAAGGCTTGCCGTTGCGCCAGGCGCAGTGGAAGGAATACCTGGACTGGGCCACCGAAGTCTTCCGCCTGTGCGCCTCCGGTGTGCGCGACGAAACCCAGATCCACACCCACATGTGCTACAGCGAATTCAACGATGTGATCGAGTCTATCGCGGCGATGGATGCCGACGTGATCACCATCGAAACCTCGCGCTCGGACATGGAGCTGCTGGAGGCATTCGAAGCCTTCGCCTACCCGAACGACATTGGCCCTGGTGTGTACGACATCCACTCGCCACGGGTGCCGGATGCCTCGGAAATGGCCAACCTGCTGCGCAAGGCAGCCAAACGCATCCCGGCCGAACGCCTGTGGGTCAACCCGGATTGCGGCCTGAAAACCCGTGGCTGGCCGGAGACGGAAGCGGCACTGATTCACATGGTGACTGCGGCGCGTCAATTGCGGGCCGAACTGGCCTGATCCAACACCCGGAATCATACGCCGGGTGAAGCTCAAAAATGTGGGAGCGGGCTTGCTCGCGAATACGGAGTATCAGCCGCTGGAGATGTCGACTGACCCACCGCATTCGCGAGCAAGCCCGCTCCCACATTGGGTCACCGGCGTTATCAAAATCATGAAATTGCCAGCATTACCCCGCGCAGACTAGAATGCGATCAATTCTTAATTACGCTTGGGCCCCACCGCCCGGCGCGCCCCGGTGATCGGCATGTCGTCTCCCCTCAATCTGCATATCCAGGACCTGTACTGCGAACACCATGGATGGTTGCACCGTTGGCTGGACCGCAAGCTGGGCAACGCCAGCGATGCCGCCGACCTGGCCCATGACACGTTCATGCGCCTGCTCACCCGGCAAACCAGCACCCACCTGGGCGCCGAACCACGGGCGTTGCTGACCCATATCGCCAAGGGCCTGATGATCGACAGCTGGCGCCGCCAGGAAGTGGAACGCGCCTACCTGGAAACCATCGCCCACCTGCCCGAACAGCATGTACCTTCGCCGGAAACCCGCTGGCTGATCCTCGAAGCGCTGTACCGCATTGAGGCGATGCTGCGGGATCTGCCGGAAAAAACCCGCCAGGCCTTCCTGATGTCGCAGATCGACGGCCTGACCTATCAGCAGATTGCCGATGCCCTGGGTGTGTCGCTGATTTCGGTCAAACGCTACATGCGCGATGCCTTCCTGGCCTGCCTGAGCGTGGCATGAGCCAGTCGATTGATCCGCTGATCCTCGGTGAAGCCGCCGACTGGATGGTGCAGTTGCAGTCCGGCAGCGCCACCGATGAGGACCGCCGCGCCATCGCCCAATGGCAGGGCCGCAGCGCCCAGCATGCCCAGGCCTGGCAACGGGCGCAGGCGATTCTGGGGGACTTCAACAGCGTGCCGGCGGCGATTGCCGGCGATACCTTGAAGCGCATCGGGCGCAAAAAATCCCTCGGCCGACGCCAGGCGCTCGGGTTGTTGCTGGCGGCCGGCCCGGCGGCCTGGCTGGCGTATCGGCAGGTGCCGTGGCAGCAGTGGACCGCCGACCAGCACACGGCCATCGGCGAACAAAGGAACCTCACTTTGCCCGACGGCACTCGCTTGCTGATCAACACCGGCAGCTCGCTGAATATCGCGTTCTCCGAGCAGGTGCGGCGTATCGAGCTGCTCAAGGGCGAAGTGCTGATCACCACCGCCAAGGATTCGGCCCATCGCCCGTTCATCGTCCAGACCCGCCACGGTACCGCCAGGGCCTTGGGCACCCGATTCAGCGTGCGGGTGGGTGAGCAGGCAAGCCGAGTGGCCGTGACCGAAGGCGCGGTGGAGTTGCTGGCGGCGCATGCCGGCCAGGGGGTGATCGTCAAGGCGGGCGAGCAGGGCGCCTTCAGTGTTGACCGGGTAGCCGCCGTCGAGCCGCTGGACGTCAGCACCCTGACCTGGGAGAACGGCATGCTGCTGGCCCAGCATATGCGCCTGGCGGACCTGCTGGATGAGCTGGGGCGTTATCGCGCCGGCGTATTGCGCTGCCATGCCTCGGTTGCCGACCTCACGGTGTCGGGTGCGTTTCCCCTGCGCGACACCGATGCCAGCCTGCACCTGTTGCAGGAAACCTTGCCGGTCAAGGTCAGCAGCCTGACGGGGTATTGGGTGACGGTCGAGCCGCGCTGATCTTTTTCAACTTTCGCTGATACCTTTTTCGTTGTCGCCCGGTGTAGGGGAGAACCCTCAACATTGCTCCGCGCCGACAGGAATGCCCATGACCGCCAGACCGCTCCCGTATTGCCCCCGTCCGTTGAAGGCACTGAGCCTGGCGGTCGCCCTTGCCGCCGTCGCACCGTTGCAGAACGCCCAGGCAGAAGACGCTGCGCCAAGCAGTGCGGCGCGCAGCTATAACATCGCGGCGGGGCCGCTGGGGAATGTGCTGGCGCAGTTTGCGGCGTTGTCCGGGGTGCCGTTGTCGTTCGATTCCACGTTGCTCAACGATCAACAAAGCCCGGGGCTGCAAGGCAGCTACAGCGCACAATCGGGTTTTGCCCAGTTGCTGCAAGGCAGCGGCTACACCCTGCAAGGCACCGGCACCAACGGTTATACCGTGGTGCCCCAGGCCAACGGCGGTGCGTTGGAGTTGGGCGCCACCACCATCAGCGGTGAAGCGAGCGGGGCGCAGGCAGACACGTATGCCGGTGGCCAGGTGGCACGTTCTGCACGCCTGGGCGTGTTGGGCAATCGGTCCATCAACGACGTGCCATTCAGCGTGGTCAGCTACACCTCGAAAACCATCGCCGACCAACAAGCGCGAACCGTCGGCGACGTATTGCTCAACGACGCGTCGGTGCGCCAGTCGTCCGGGTTTGGCAACTTCTCCCAGGTGTTCACCATTCGCGGGCTGCCGCTGAGCACCGATGACATCGCATTCAACGGCCTGTACGGCGTGCTGCCCCGGCAGATCATCACTACCGAAGCCCTGGAACGGGTGGAGTTGTTCAAGGGCCCGAATGCCTTCGTCAACGGCGTCTCGCCCTCGGGCAGCGGGATCGGCGGCAGCGTCAACCTGGTGCCCAAGCGCGCTGAAGACACGCCCACCCGCAGCGTCACCCTCGATTACGCCAGCGACAGCCAGGCCGGCGGCCACATCGACCTCGGCCAACGCTTTGGCGAAGACAACCGCTTTGGCGCCCGGGTCAACCTGGCCCGGCACGGCGGCGAAACCGCCGTGGATGACGAAAACAAAAGTTCGCAGTTGATCGCCGTTGCCCTGGATTATCGCGGCGATCGTTTGCGGGTCTCCACCGATTTTGGCTACCAGAAAGAACGCATCAATAACGGCCGCTCGGTGGTCTACCTGACCGGCACCAAAGTGCCCAGCCCGCCGTCGGCCAAGGACAACTACGCCCAGGACTGGAGCTGGTCGCAGCTGGAAGACACCTACGGCATGGTCAACGCCGAATATGACTTGAACGATAACTGGACGGCCTACGCGGCAGGTGGCGCCAAGCACACTCGGGAGAACGGCCAGTATTCGTCGCTGTATGTCGCCAACGATGGCAGCGCCAAGGTGGGCTTCCTCTATTCACCCCATGACGAAGACAACAAAAGCGCCATGGCCGGCTTGAACGGGCACTTTGCGACGGGGCCGGTGACCCATCAGATGAACTTCGGGCTGTCGGGGATCTGGGGCGAGCAGCGCTCGTCCTACGAGGCGATCCTGCAAGCCAACCGCCAGCCCGGCAACCTGTACGACCCGACGCAAACGCCGCGACCTACCAACACCTATTTCGGCAGTGATATTCACGACCCGCGGGTTGTCGGCAAGAACCGCATCAAGAGTGCGGCGGTGTCCGACACCCTGGGCTTTTTGGATGATCGGGTGCTGTTGACCCTGGGCGTGCGGCGCCAGACCATCGAGGTGGACAGTTGGAACACGGCCACGGGGGCACGGGGTACACCGTACTCCGAGTCCATCACCACACCGGTCTATGGCCTGGTGATCAAGCCATGGGAGCACGTATCGTTCTACGCCAACCGTATCGAAGGCCTGGCCCAGGGCCCGACGGCGCCACTCACGAACGTGACCAACCCCGGCGAAGTCTTCCCGCCCAAGCGCAGCAAGCAGACGGAAGCCGGGGTGAAGCTGGACTGGGAAAACTATGGCGCCACGCTGGGTGTGTACCGCATCGAACAGCCGAACAACGCGACCACCCGGTTCCCGGGCCAGAAGTTCGACACCTTCACTGTCGACGGTGAACAGATCAACAAAGGCGTGGAACTCAACGTGTTCGGCGAGCCCATCGACGGCCTGCGCCTGCTGGCCGGCGCCACCTGGATGGACACCGAACAGAAGAGCACTTCCAACGGTGCCACCGACGGCAACCGCGCCGCGGGTGTGCCGCGCTTCCAGTACAACGTCGGTGCGGATTGGGATGTGCCGGGCATCCAGGGTGCGGCGGTCAGCGCACGGATGCTGCGCACCGGTGGCGAATACGTCAACGCCGCCAACAGCCTGAGCATCCCGGCCTGGACCCGCGTCGACCTGGGGGCGCGTTATGGCTTCAAGGCGGATGACAAATACATCACCCTGCGCGCCAACGTCGAAAACGTAGCGAACAAGGCGTACTGGTCGTCGGCGTCGACGGCCAATAACTACCTGACCCAGGGTGAGCCGCGGACAGTGAAATTGTCGGCGACGGTGGATTTCTGAACCTGCGAAAACCTATCAGGTGATGAACAACCCGTGGCGAGGGAGCTTGCTCCCGCTGGGCTGCGAAGCAGCCCCAAAAAAAGGACACGGTGTTCTTTCAGGTGGCTCTCGATTGCCTTATTGGGGCCGCTTCGCGACCCAGCGGGAGCAAGCTCCCTCGCCACAACAAGGCTGAATGTCCCTCGGTCAACCCGCGTTCACTTCAATCCGGTCAAAGCCCTTGAGGCGATACAGCATCACCGAGATCGCCCAACTGGCCACGAAGATCCCGATGATCATGTAGCCCAGCATCCCGAAACTGTCGTTCAGCGAGCCGATAAAACTCCAGAACGATCCCTTCAGGTCCAACTGGTCACCCATCAACCCCAACGCCTCGATACTGCCGATCACCACCGCAACCACCACCGATACCAGGGTGATGGTCATGTTGTAGTAGATCTTGCGGATCGGCTTCATGTACGCCCAGCCGTATGCCCCCAGCATCAGGTGGCCGTCCAGCGTGTCCACGAGGGACATGCCGGCGCTGAACAGCAGCGGGAACACCATGATCGCCCACGGCGACAGCCCTTGAGAGGCCTGGGTCGCAGAAATCCCCAGCAGGCCGATCTCGGTGGCCGTATCAAAGCCCAGGCCGAACAGGAAACCCAACGGGTACATGTGCCAGCTGCGGCTGATCAGGCGAAACACCGGGCGGAAAATCCGCGCCATGAAACCCCGGTCCGCCAGCAGCAGGTCGAAGTCGTCCTCCACATACGCACCGCCCTGGCGCACATGGCGCCAGGCCTTGTAGATCGCGTGCAGGATCACCAGGTTCATCAAGGCGATGACCAACAGAAACGAGGCCGAGACCGACGTGCCGATCACCCCGCCGATGGCCTTGAACCCTTCAAACCGCGCCTGCATCACCGAGGCCGCAAACGCGACGCCAATGGATGCCAGGACCACCACCGAAGAATGTCCCAGGGAGAAAAAGAAGCCCACCGCCACCGGACGTTTCTTTTCCTGCATCAGCTTGCGGGTCACGTTGTCGATGGCGGCGATATGGTCGGCATCCACCGCATGCCGCAGCCCGAAACCGTAGGCCAGGAGCGCGGTGCCGAGCAACACCGGGTGCTCATGGAACGCCACCAGCGCCCAGATCCAGGCGACCACGTTAATGCCGATCAACAACCCGTAGATACCAAACAGCTTGGCGCGAACCTGGGTGCTGGAGTCACTGAAAATCTGGGCAAGGCGTAGGATCATCAACACTACCTGTGTGCGTTGGAAACATTCAGACACGTTCCGAAACTTTATAGATTTTGTTTAGAGTGATGATGAAATTTGTGGAGTGAGTGAGGAGAGGATTGTGACGACGATCGAAAATGCAGCAATGGCGGTTATTGAGTTCTGGAAACAGGCGGGGCCCAAGCTCTGGTTTGCCAAGGATGAAGGGTTTGACCGGCGTTTTCGCGAGGCTTTCTACACCACGCATTTGCAGGCGGCCCGGCGCGAACTGGAGAGCTGGATGCAAACGCCGGAAGGCGCGCTGGCGTTGCTGTTACTGCTGGACCAGTTCCCGCGCAATACCTTCCGTGGCACGGCGCATATGTTCGCCACCGACCCGCTGGCGCGTTTGTACGCGCGGCAGATGGTCGAGGCGGGGATGGACAAGTCGATCGAAACCCCGTTGCGGGCGTTTTGTTATTTGCCCTTCGAGCATTCTGAAGATCCCGGGGATCAACAGCTGTCGGTGGCCCTGAACAAGGACCTTGATGCCAATACCTACCGCTGGGCCAAGGAGCACGCCCGCATCATCGAGCGGTTCGGGCGCTTTCCTCATCGTAATGAGGTGTTGGCCAGGGTCACGACAGAGGAGGAGCGGGCGTTCCTGGAGGACGGTGGCTTTTCGGGCTAGGCCTCGGGTTCAGCCACTAAGTCTCTGACGCCCGCCTGGCGAAAACGCCGCACCCCCTTGAGATCAATCGCCCAGCGCAACGCTTCAGTCGCCGACGGACGTTCGCCCTGGGTAATCGCCGCGTCATCGGTGGTCAGTTTATTCAGGTAGCCCTTGGCGCCGCCGCGTTCGCTCCAGTAATGGGTGTGGCTGAGCCAGGACCTGGCGAGCCAGCCTTTCCATTTGCCCACGCTGACCGGCAGGTCCAGTACGCCGGGGCCCATCACCGGGCTGACCGGGCCGCCGACGATGTCGCCAAACAGACCCAGGGGCGCGGGGAAGTAGAGGTTGGTCCAACGGGTCACGGCGAAGGCCGCAGCATGGTGCAAGTACAGGGGTGAAAATGGGCGACCGCCCACGGTGACGGGCAGCCGGCCGCTGTAGCCGTAGCCCTTATCGTCGTGCGTCGGCGGGCAGGCGGGGGCTTCGCGGCGTTCGATGCGGCGCTGGAAGTCGCTCACGCTGCGGCCCAGCAACAGGCTGGCGTGGGCCATCGGGCTGCCGAGGGTGACGAGGTCGGTGATGCGCCACGGGTTGCCGAGGTTGCGTTGTTCGATAAAGGCTTCGGCTTGCTGTTCGCGGAACCTGAGGAGGCTTTGCAGGCGGCCGTCGAGGGCGTTTCCAGCCTTTGGCAGCGTGTCCTGGACCACCGGTTGCAGTCGCTCGTGATTGGCGTAGCGGGCGGCGAGTTCCGGGCCGCCGGGGCGTAACTGATCGTGATGCTCGTGCCACAGGTAGCCGACGATGTCGTAGGCAATCACGCTGCCCAAACTGTGGCCGACGACGATGATGCGGTCGTAATCACCCTTGTCATGCAGGGCGCGCAGCAGGTCGACGCCATCGGCGCGGATCTGTTCGCGCACCACCACGTTCTGCGGGTTGGGGCTCAGGTAGCGGGCGGCATCGCCAAGGTATGACAGTGCCGAGTACTTCAGGGCCAGGCCGATCACCGCCAGCAGCACCGGGATCAGGGCGAAGGGGTTGTCGCTGTGGGGGAATCGGCCATACAGCGTCGCCAGGGTTCCGCTGACCAGCAGCACGAGCAGGGCCAGCAAGGCCCAGCGCGTGGCGCGCCAGATCGGCACGATGGCCGTCGGGATATCCCGGCGCGGGCGCTTGAAAATGTCCCATAGCCAACTGAGCAGGTGCCCGACCTTGGTGCCCTGCATCTTGTGGGCCCAGTAGTACTCGTAGAAATCGGTGGTGTTGCGACCCGCCGACTTCAACACGCGCAAATCGAAGTTGCGCGAAAACCGGTCGGGTTTGCTCCAGTAGAAAGGCGTCGCCTCGGGGGTGTCCGCCGGGATCGCCGCTTCGACGAAGCCACGCAGGGTATCCATCGGGCGCTGCTCGCCGATTCCGTGGATGACGACAACCGCTTGTTTCATCTAGTGATCGTTCCTTGATCCGCTTTTCGGGGCGTTACGGGTGGGGTTGAAGGGGCCATAGTATTGCCATTATCGATGGTATTCCAGCCAGGAATGCCCCCATAAAAACCGCGCATTTCATTTGCGCGACGCGATCTCGTAGTGTGGTGCTCCCACCAAGGAGATGTCGCCGTGAACCATCGCCCGCTGAGCCTGTACGTTGACGCCCATTTCACCAGTCCCTACGCGATGTCGGCGTTTGTGACCCTGCGGGAAAAGGGCCTTGAATTTGAACTGCTCACGTTGAACCTCGACACGGCCGAGAACCAGACTGACGCGTACACGCACTTGTCGCTGACGGGGCGCGTACCGACCCTGGTGCAGGGTGAGTTTGCGCTGTCCGAGTCGTCGGCGATCACCGAGTACCTGGAGGATGTGTTCCCGCAGGTGCCGGTGTACCCGGCCGAACCCCGCCAGCGGGCGAGGGCGCGGCAGGTGCAGGCGTGGTTGCGCAGTGACTTGATGCCGATTCGGCAGGAACGCTCGACCCTGGTGGTGTTTTACGGGCTCAAGGGCGAACCGCTGTCGCCGGTTGCTGAAGCAGCGGCCCACACGCTGATCAACGCGGCGCAGGCGCTGTTGGCCGACGGTCGCGACTACCTGTTCGGCGCGTGGTCGATTGCCGACATGGACCTGGCCGTGATGCTCAACCGGCTGATCCTCAACGGTGACAGCGTGCCCGCCAACCTGGTGGCGTATGCCCAGCACCAATGGCAACGGCCTTCGGTCCAGGAATGGGTCAAGCAGGCACGACCGTCGCTGTAGTCACCTCCTTAATTACTAAGTGAATCCTGATCCATGAATATACTGTCGAGTGACTCCCGCCTGCCGCTGTACCAGCGTTTTCGGGATCATCTGATTGAGCAGATTGCCAATAATCACTGGCGTGCCGGTGCGGCTATTCCCCCTGAAGCGGTGTTGTCCACCCAGTACCAGCTGTCTACCGGCACCGTGCGTAAAGCGATCGAGGCATTGGTGGGCGAGGGCATTCTGGAGCGCCAGCAGGGCCGTGGTACGTTTGTGCGCCGCCCGAAGTTTCAGTCGTCGTTGTTCCGGTGTTTCCGCTTCCAGGGCCCGGGCGGTGAATGCCAGCTGCCGCAGAGCCGGATCCTGTCGGTCAAGCCGGTGAAGGCGCCGTTGTCGGTGAGCGAGGTGCTGGGGCTGGCAGCGGATGCGCCGGTAATCTGCATCGTGCGGGTACACGTGCTGGACACCGGGCCAGTGCTGGCCGAGGAAATCTGGCTGCCGCGCGAGCGGTTCCAGGCGCTGCTGGACGTGGATCTGACCCGGCAGGGATTGCTGTTGTACCCCACTTACGAAGAAGTCTGCGGGCAAGTAGTCGCTTCTGCCGAGGAAGCCCTCACCGCCGAGTCCATCGATGACGTGTGGGCCCGCTGGTTGCAGGTGCCGGTGGGCAGCCCGGTGATGGTGATCGAGCGGCTGGCCCGGGATTACGCCGGCCAACCCCTGGAGTTGCGACGCGGCCGTGGCCACGCCGAACATTTCCGTTATCGCGTGGATATACGCTGAGCTTGAGGCGCGGTGCTATTCGGCTTTGAGCAGCACCAGCCAGCTTTGCACCACCCGGCGGTCAAGGTCTTCCCAGTCGGCCATGCCCAGCACCCGGGTGGTGTTCAAGCCGCGCAAGTAGCCACGCAATTGCTGGGCAATCGCGTAGACCACTTCCGGTTCGGCGGCGTTGTCCAGCAGCACTTCCTCATAGTCGACCAGGTAATCGGCAACCCGCTCGCGAAACTCCGGAAGCACAGCTTCACGGATGCGATCGAAGGTTTTCTGGTGGGGCTTCATAGGCGTTCCTTATCATTTTGTGTGAGGCGGCCTGCACGACACTATTGCTCTAGATAATAGTCACCATCAAGTATTGCGAGTTCTGTTTTTCTGAAAAAGGAGGACAATTGCCATCATTGAACATGATGTGCAAGGACCCTGCGATGAGGACTTTTACCGGTTTGGCCCTGGTGGCGCTGCTGATGAGCACAATGGTTGGCTCTGCGTCGGCCGGGGGGCTTCAAGCCAGCCACCTGGCGCCAATCGTCGCCAGCCCGGTCGGGTTGCAGCATTCGCAATCGGTCGGCGTGCTCTACAGCGACAACACCCTCGACAACCTTGAGTACCTGGCGCGCTACCACGCCATGGCGGTCAATGGTGCCAAGGGCCAGCTGGACGAGCAGATTCGCCAGGCCTTCGTCGACAGTTCCGACCCGGACCTGGCGATTGACTGGCTGATGGCGTCGTTGCGGCACACCTTTGCCTCGGTCACCCGTTACGACAACCTTGATGCGCTGTTGCAGGCGCACCCGGATGTGGTGGTGATGCTCGATACCTACAACCAATTGCTGACCCAGCGTAATGATCGGGTGGAAGCGCGGTTTGTTGCCAAGTTCTATGACCTTGACCTGCAATACATCGCCAAAGCCGAGGGTTCGATGCAAATGCACTTGCCTAATGTGTGGGTACATGACAAAACGGCGCCCCAGATCGCTGCACAGATTGGGCAGCAGCGCGACGTTCAGTTGAACGCATTAAAGCAGTTCGATGCCTCGCTCAAGGCGTTGGTCGCTGCCGGTTAGCCCACTTCGTTTATTTTTCAGGAATTTTTATGCGCGTGTTGTTAGTGCCAGCGATGGCTTCTGCTTCTTTATTGATGACGGGCTGTGCATCCGCCCCCAATGCCCCAACCCTTACCCTGCAAACCGCCAAGGACCCTGAAGCCTACGTGCAGTGCGTGGTGCCCAAGTTCGAGAAAAACGGCATGACCTCCACGGTCACGCAGAATTCGCGGCATGCCCGGATCGTGGTGAGCAGCAAGATCGCCGCGGACAACATCCTCGAAGTCTACAAGTCCCAGGACGGCGGCAAGGTGTTCCTGTACGAGCGCAAGCCGTTGGCATCGACGTTCAAGCCGTCGCGGTTCGAGCATGCGGCGCAGGATTGCCTGTAATCGACTGGGGCCAGTCTGTGGGAGCTGTCGAGCCCCAGCGAGGCTGCGATAGCATCGCTGCGGTATGACAGTGACACCGAGGTGATCCCATCGCAGCCTCGCTTAAGCTCGACAGCTCCCACAGTTGATCTTCATTGTCTTGAGCGAATGATTCAGCTCGGCTTTGGCTCGCTGCTGAACGTATCGACCGCTTTCACCAACCCCTTGGCCGCCAACGCCACCAACTCACCGCCTTTTTGCGGGGTGGCCAGCGCCGGGTCTGAACCCATGCGCCCATCCGGGAATCGCGCGCGGAAGTCGCGGGCTTCGCGGATCGGGCCGGTGTTGGCGATTTGCGGCGAGTAGTCAGCCGACTTGATCGCGTCCGGGTAGGCCCATTGGGTCACGGCAATCTCCGACGGCGTGGCATGGCTGCCATGGCCCACCGGGAACTGCTGGTGCGCCAGTTCGTTCACGCCTTCCAGGTCCCACCAGTTGCACAGTTTCAGCGCATAACCCGACGGGCGCCCGCTGAAGCTGGCTTCGGCATACAGCTCGGAGAACGCCGCTTCGATCGAGGCAATATTGCCGCCGTGGCCATTGAGAAACAGGATCTTCTCGAAACCATGGCCTGCCAACGAACGTACCCAATCGCCAATCGCCGCGATAAAAGTCGAAGGGCGCAGGGAAATGGTGCCCGGGAAGCCCAGGTGGTGCTGGGCCATGCCGATGTTGAAGGTCGGGCCGATCAGGATGTCGGCGTTCTTCTGCGCTTCATGGGCAATGATTTCCGGGCACATCCAGTCGGTGCCCAACAGGCCGGTGGGGCCGTGTTGTTCGTTGGAGCCGATGGGAATCACGATGCTGCGGCTGCGTTCCAGAAACTGGCCAATCTCGATCCAGGTGGATTGATGTAAAAGCATCTCAGGTTCTCTCTCTCATCAAGCCCAGGAACACGGTGGAGTTCCTGGTGGCGTGAGCCGCATGGTGCACGGCAACAGCGAGAGCATCAACCGCCTTTGACAGTACCGGCACTCGCCATCTGGCGCGGCTTGCAGTTGAGGTAAGCCGAGGACTTCAGCCAGCGCTGGTCGGGGTACCAGGAAAACATGAACTGGCCGTCCTTGAGTTTGTCCACCACCTGGCGCGCTACCTGCGGGCGTACGGCGGGGCAACCCTGGCTGCGGCCGATACGGCCTTCGCGCTTGCTCCACAACGGGCTTACATAGTCGGCGGCATGGATCACGATGGCGCGGTCCCGTGCACGGTCATTGAAACCCGGTTCCAGGCCGTCCATGCGCAGCGAGTAGCCATGGGCGCCTTCGTAGCTCTCCTGGGTGCGGAACAAGCCAATGCTGGACTGGTAACTGCCTTCACGGTTGGAGAACTGGGTGGCGAAGTTTTCCCCGGATTTTTGTCCGTGGGCCACCAAATCCCGCAGCACTAATGTCTTCTTGCGCAGGTCGAAGATCCATAGGCGACGAGCGGTCGAAGGTTGGGAATAGTCGATCACCGCCAGCCGGTCGGACTGTTCGATGCCATTGCCCACCGCGCATTGCATGGCGCTCAAGGCTCTTTTCAGTACATCGGGGTTGAGTTCTGGAGCGGCGTGGGCGAGGCTGCTATACAGAGTAAGAGGTTTACCCGTGTCTGCGAGCGCAACGGTGCTCAGCGAGGCAAAGGTCGAGATGATCAGGCCGAGTCGGCAGCAAAAGGTCAGCATGTATAAAGCATCTCCGCCGTGGATGGGAGCTAAGCGATTGTTCAAAAAACACGCATGTTACTTGAGCATTTGCCTGCTCGTTGCACCGCTGGTCGCGACAGCCGAAGACCTGTTGGTGGTGTCGCCGGCCCCGGTGCAATTGGCGCTCTCGCAATTGTCGACCGTTTGCCCAGGCCCGGCCGGGCAGGTCGATGCGCCTTCCCTGGCGCGTTTGCAGGCGTTTTATCAGCAGCAGGGCGACGTGGTGCTGTGGTCCGAGGGGGATCGCCGCGCCGCATTGCTAGCCCAACTGCAGTTGCTGGCCGACGATGGCCTGGACCCGACTCACTATAGACTGCCCCCGGCGGATGCCACGGGGAACGTGCTGTGCATCGATATCGGTACCAGCCAGCAGTACCTGCAAGCCCTGCAGGACCTGCATTTCGGCCGCTTGCAGCAGTCGCGCTTCGAGCCCGTCTGGCATTCGCAACCGGCCCCGGACCCCGACACCCAATTGCTCGCCATGGCCGAGGCCGGCATGCAGAACGTCGCCCAAGCCTTCGACCAGGCCCGGCCGAGCGCGCCGCTATACCTTGGCCTGCGCAGTGCCTACGCCGCCTTGCGCCAGCAACCGTTGCAGCATTGGGAGGCCGTGGCCAGCGGCCCGTTGTTGCGCCCGGGCATGGACGATTCGCGGGTGCCGCAACTGGCGCGGCGAATGGTCAATGGCGGCTACCTGAGCGCCACCTCCGCGGGGACGCAATACCGTGGCGAGTTGGTCAACGCGGTCAAGACCTTCCAGCAAAGTCATTCCCTGCAAGCCGACGGCGTGATCGGCCCCGGCACGGTCACCGAGCTGAACATCAGCCCGGCGATTCGCCGCGAACAATTGCGCATCAACCTTGAACGGTTTCGCTGGCTGTCCCGGGACCTGGAACCCGAGGGCGTGCTGGTGAACGTGGCCGCGGCGCAACTGAGCTTCTACCAGGGCGGCGTGCCCGTGTGGCAAACCCGCCTGCAAGTCGGCCGCGCCGACCGCCAGACGCCGCTGCTGAAGTCGCGCATCACCCGGCTGACCCTGAACCCCACCTGGACCATCCCGCCCACCATCATGCGCGAGGACAAGCTGCCGGCGATCCGCCTGAATCCCGAATACCTGCGCCAGCAGAACCTGCAAGTGCTCGACAGCCAGGGCAACCCGCTGGCACCGGAACAGGTCGACTGGTCGCACCCCGGCAACATCCTGCTGCGCCAGGGCGCCGGCCCGCGCAACCCGCTGGGCCGGATCGTGCTGCGCTTTCCCAACCCGTATTCGGTGTACTTGCACGACACGCCGAGCCAGCCGCTGTTCTCCAAGGGCCCGCGGGCCTTCAGTTCGGGATGTGTGAGGGTTGAGCAGCCACTGCTGCTGCGGGACTTGCTGGTGAGCCCGGCGGAGAAGATCCGCACCGAAGAACTGCTGGCGACGGAAACCACCCACGAGTTCCGGCTCGCGACGCCGGTACCGGTGCTGCTGGGGTATTGGACGGTGCAGGTCGATGGCAAGGGCGCGTTGCTCTACGCGCCGGACATTTACGGGCGCGACCCGGTGTTGATGAAAGCGATGGAGAGTGCGCTCTAGGCGCTTAGCTGAGCGTTGATCAAGGTCAGCGCCTCATGGGGAGACACGCGCGCCGTATCGACGGTCAATGGCGACTCGGCCCATGGCTCATATTCATGGGCCAGGACGGAGTGCCAGGTGGGCGGCGTGAGCCCCGCAATATCGCTGGTGCGTGACTCCACGCGGCGTTCGTGTTCGTGTGGGTCGGAGCACACCACCTGGATATTCACCAGCGGCTTACCGGCGCTTAGCGCAGTGTTGCTCCACGCCTGACGACTTTCAGCCACCGGGTTAACGCAATCGACGACAACCGTGCGGCCCAGCAACAGGTTGCTCAACGCCAGCGCATTGGCCACCTGGTAACCGCTGCTGCCCACACCTTGCTCCAGGACCCCTGCATCGCGGATGGCCTGCTCGATGGTGTCGATGCGCAGATACACGGCGCCGGATTGGCCGGCAAGGGCCTTGGCAATTGTGGTCTTCCCGGTGCCGGGCAGGCCGCTGAACACAATAAGCATGGTCGATCCTTCGAAGGGGTGAGTCGGCTCAGTCTACCGGGCGACTCACTTCAAATAACAGGCGCTGATCCAGTCCGAAGGCTTGGGCGCGAGTTGTTCGGCCACTGGCAGATACCGGGCGTCCAACTGCGCCGCCAGCCAGTACAGCGTATTGCTGCTTTTCGGGTTCCATTCGCCGCTGTAGCCAGGCTCACCTACGCGGGCCCGGTCCCGGTCGAACTGCACGTGGGTATGCACGAACTCTTCGTGGCTGCGCTGGCCTTTGGCATACGGCGCCAGCCAGTCCAGTGCTTCGCTCAGCGAGCCACCGTGGGGCGCGGTGACGTCCAGCCAGTTGCCGCCAATGCCGTAGGGCTTGGCCGCCAGCGCGGCCTGCACCAGCGGCTCCAGGTCGTAGACCACATAGTGCAGGGCGTCACGGTCCTGGAAGTCGCTCACCGAGCCGTCGGGCAGTACGTTGTCGTTGATCTGTTGCCGGAACAGCTGGAAGGCCTGTTCGAGCATCTCGCGGTCGCCCAGTGCGGCGGCGGCCACCGTGACCAGTTTTACGCGGTGGCTCTGCCAGTTATTGGTGTTGGTGGCTTTCTTTTCGCCGTGGAACTGCTTGATGCGCTCGATATAGCCATTGCCCAGGTTGGTCAGCAGCGCGCGGGTGGCATCGCGGGTCTGGGGGCGAAGGTCGCTGGCGGTGAGGGCGTAGGCGCTGATCAGCATGTCGAGGTTGGTTTCGTCGATCGGGTTGAAGTCCGGCTGGTAGGTGCTGGCCCACGCGCTCAGGTAGTCATCCACTTGCTTGAGGTAGCGCGTGTCACGGCTCAGGCGCCAGGCCAGGGCCGCCTGGCGCATGACTGGCCAATCCTTCTCGGCGGCGATGCTTTGCTCGCGGATGCCGTGGTTCGGCAGGGTACCTTCGGTGTGCAGATGGGGCAGGGCGTCGGGCTGGTCGCCGAGGTGGCGCTGGGCGGCAGCCAGCAGCGATTTGGAGGTCGGATTCGAGGTGGCGGGCTGGCAGGCACTCAGGACCTGGGGCGCGGCAAAGGCGGCGTTGGCGAACGCGGCGAGCAGCGCGGCGAGGGCCACGGTGTGCAGAGGGCGTTGGAGCATGCTGTTCCTCAGGGATGGATTGACCCGATCGGGGCGCAGCCACGCTACCATGCCCGTGATGGGAGTTTGATGAAATACCCGCCAGCCCCCTATCCTAGCCCGCCAAGCCCGGTCGAGAACAGGACGCCCCATGACTTTGCAGTTCGTGAAGATGCACGCCCACGGTGATGATTTCATCGTGATCGACCGGCGCGGCCAGGATGACCCGATCACCGCTGAAATCGCCCGCCGCCTGGGTGACCGTCATCGCGGCATCGGCTTCAATCAATTGGCCGTGGTGCTCGACTGCACTGACGCGGCCGCCCGTATCACATTCTGGAACCCCAACGGCACCCCGCTCGACACCTGCGGCAGCGCCACCCGCGGGGTTGCAGACATGCTGATGCGCGAAGCCGGCACTGCCACCCTCGTGCTGCGAACCAACCGGGGGCTGCTGACCTGCGTGCGCGAATCGGCGCAGCGGGTGTCGGTGGACATGGGGCCGCCGTCATTGGGCTGGGAAGCTATTCCGCTGGCGCAAGCGATGGACACCGAACGCTTGCCGCTGGAGGGCAACCCGGCGGCGTGCAGCATGGGCAACCCGCACTGCACCTTCTTTGTCGATGATCTGGCGACGGTCGATATTGCGGCGGTTGGCCCGTCACTGGAAACCCACCCGTTGTTCCCCAACAAGACCAATGTGCATTTCGTGCAGGTACTCGACCGGTGTCATATCCGCCTGCGCATCTGGGAACGGGGCGGCGGCATCCCGCAGGGCTCAGGCTCGTGCTGTTGTGGCGCGGTGGTCAACGGGATTCGTCGTGGGCTGCTGGATAACACCGTCGACGTGCAATGCGATGGCGGTACCGTGACGGTGCATTGGGATGGGCGTGGCGGCGTGGTGTTGACGGGGGCTGTCCAAACCGTTGTTCACGGCACTGTGGCTGCCGCGCTCATGGGTGGCGCAATGGAAAGTGCACACTGAAGATGGTGCCCCGGTCCGGGCTTGAGCTCACCGAAACACCTCCATCATGGGCCTTGGCGATTTCCCGCACGATAAACAGCCCCAGGCCAACGCTACGCACCTCACTGTCTTGCTCCGTGCCTCGGGTCATGGGCTCAAACAAGCCAGCCATCAACGCTTCGGGAATCGCCGGGCCGTGGTTATGCACCGAGAGCCGGCTCTCTTGCGCGTCTTGGTGCGAGGTGATGGTAATCGGCTGTTGCAGGTCGCCGTACGCCACGCTGTTGGCCACCAGGTTGCCGATGATTTGTTGTATGCGGTCGGCATCCAGGAACGTGCGGGCGCTGCCCGTGGCGTGATGTTCGAGGGTCGCCGTGGGGAACGCCACCCGCAACTCGTCGAGACTGTCACGGGTGACGGCGTGCAGGTCGAGTGCTACGGGATTGATGCTGATGCCCTGGCCGACTCTGGCCTGGGTGAAGTCCAGCAAGTCGGCGATCATCCGCTGCGCCCGTTCGGTGGACAGGCCGATATGCCCCAGGAGTTGGCGCTCCTTGGGGCTGCGCTCGCCACGGGCGAGGAACTCCGAGGCCATCTTGATCGCGGTAAGCGGGTTCTTCAGGTCATGGCTGACAATCGCGACCATCTGCTCGGCAAACAGCGCCCGGCGCTGGGCGATTTCATAGGCGCTGCTCAGTTCGGCCTGGGCCTGATGCAGCGCGACTTCAGCGGCGGTCTTTTCCTGCAGCAAGGCTTCAGCCAGCTTGCGGGCGTTGAGCAGCTCGCGCTCGTACTTGTCGCGGTCGGTGGTGCCGAAAAGGGCCAGTTCGTTGTAGGCAATACCGGCATGTTCGTGCCTGACGCCGTTGAGCAATACCGTGACGGTGCGCCGGTCACGGTGCAGCAGGTCGAGTTTCACTTCGGCGATGGAGCCCTGCATTTTCATCAGTGGCCCCAAGTGCGTCTGATGGAAGATCCGCCCGCCCATCGTCAGCAAGTCCTGGAACCGTCGTTCTTTCAACTCATCGATGCTGAAGCCGGTCCAGTCGCTGAAGCACTGGTTGGCCTGCACGATGGTGCCGTCTTCCCGGGTGACTACCAAGGCGCAGGGCGCGCCGTCGAACAAACGTTGAGGATCCGGCAACGACAGGTTATCGACTGGCATCGGCACCTACCCATGGCAACAGGAAACTGTCCATGGCCGCTGAGCAGGCCCCAGGTGCACTCATGTGCGGGCAATGCCCCACGTTATCGACCAGGCAATACGTGCTGGCGGGCAACGCCGCGTGCAGGTATTCACCCACGCAGACCGGTGCGATCAAGTCGTCGGTGGATTGCAGAATCAGGGTGGGGGTCATCAGGCCGGCGATGTCCTGGCGGTTGTCCGACAGGAACGTCACCCGTGCGAAGCGCTTGGCGATGTCGGGCTCGGTGCGGCAGAAGCTGTTGGTCAGTTCTTCGCCGAGGGCCGGTTGCCCAGGCGCGCCCATGATCACCGGGGCCATGGTGCTGGACCAGCCGAGGTAATTGCTGTCGAGGGTATCGAGCAATGAATGGATATCCTCGAGGGTGAACCCGCCCGTATAGGCACCGGAATCGATATAGCAGGGCGAAGGGCCGATCATCACATGGGCGGCGATTTTTCCGGGGGCCTGGCGATCGGCCAGGGCGCCGATCATGGCGCTGACGGAGTGCCCCACCAGCACCACCGGGCCCGCGGCGTATTCATCAACAATCTCGCCCAGGTCATGGGCATAGCCGGCGAGTGAGCTGTATTTTTCGCTGTCGTACGCGCCCAGATCGGACTGGCCAGCCCCCACCAGGTCATACAGCACGACGCGGAAACGGCCGGTGAAGTGAGGAAACAGATAATTCCACATGGTTTGATCACACCCGAAGCCATGGGAGAAAACCAGGGTCGTGGGACCGCTGCCATACACCCTGACGTTGTTGCGCTGCTGAAGGTCCATGGCGTTCTCGTGTAGGGCGTGTGTGGGGGGGGCGTAAGTCTAGATAGTCGGTGGCGTCGGGTCACCTGTTTATAGCGTCGATAGGGTAAAGTCGGCCGATTCAGGATGAAACTTCAGGTAACAAAACATGATGGTGTTCCTACGGCAATGTGTCTTGGGCTTGCTACTGATCGTTTCCGGCTCGCAGGTGTGGGCCGATACCGTTCCCCCGGCGCCGGTCACGGTTGCGCTGGACCAGCGCGTGATCGACCTGACCCAAACCCTCGACGCTGCCACTCAATCGCGTATGACCACGCAACTCGCCGGTCTGGAACAACGCAAGGGCGCACAGGTGGCGGTGATGCTGCTGCCGAGCACCCAGGGCGTTGGCATCGAGGACTTCGCCAACCAACTGTTCCGTGCCTGGAAACTGGGGCGCAAGGACGTCAACGACGGCATCCTGCTGCTGGTGGCGAAAGACGATCGCAAGGTTCGGATCGAAGTCGGTTACGGCCTGGAGGGCGTGGTCACCGACCTGCTGGCCCACCGCATCATCGAGGAACACATCACCCCGGCGTTTCGCCAGGGCGATTACGCAGGCGGCGTGCAGCAAGCGGTGGACGACCTGACACTGTTGGTGGACGGCGGCAATTTGCCCGAGGTGGCCAAGGCCGGTTTCCCGCCTGAAGCGTATGCGGTACTCCTGGCATTCATGTTTGGCGGGGTGGTCGGGGTATTGATGGGGGCCGAAAAACTCCCTTGGCGCCGGGCCCTGATGGCGGTGGTCGTTGTCACCGTGGTGCTGGTCGCGGTTGCGGGCGGCAAGGACTGGCCGGTCTATTTGCTGTTGCTGCCCCTGTGCATGCTGATCGGTGGCGCTACTTTCGGCGCGTTGTGGCAGGCGAGGGCGGCGTTTTACACCGTGCTGGTGCTGTTGGGCTACATCGCCGGCGTGCTGCTGACCGATAACTTCGTGCGCGAGATATCCCTTATTCACTGGCTGGCTTATCCATTCGCAGGGTTGCTGGTCCTGGGCCTGTATCTCGGCCTGTTCCTGGTGATGAAGAGCATGTGGAAAGAGAGCCAGGGTGGCTTTATCGCGCGGCTGGTGGCGGTGCTGGTGGTGTACGGGATCGTGGGGGCATTGATTGACAAGGGCGCCACGGGATGGCTGCTGGCGTTTCCCTTCGCTTCGTTCGCGGCGCTGTTCATCTTTGCCCACGGTATCAGCGGCGGGTCGGGGTCGGGGTCTGGTGGGGGCTCCAGCTCCTCCGGTTCGAGTTCCAGTTCCAGCAGCAGCTCATCGGGTGGTGGTGGTTCCAGTGGTGGGGGTGGGGCGTCGGGGAGTTGGTAAGCCTCCCCCGGAAGCTAGGCGGGCTTGTAGGCAATCCAGCCCTTGAAACTGAAGCCCGCGTAGAACAGTTCCACACCTTCAAAGCCTGCCTCCCGTAGCAGCGCTTCATCATCGTTGGGTGACAGCACCGGCAAGTGGCTGCTGATGGCGGCAATCGCCCGCTGGGCATCTTCAGCCGGTACGCCGGAATCCACCGCATAGGCTGCATAACGCTTCAGCCAGCGCGCTTTTTCCTCTGGCGAGGATTGGGGGAAGCTGTGATGCGCCGCAATCAAAGGCGCGCCCGGCGACAAGCGCCGCCACAGTTCTTTCAAGGTTTGCAGACGCTCTTCGGCCGGGATGAAGTGCAAGGTCAGCAAGGACGTGGCGGCATCGAACGGCCCCTCGGGCGCGGTATCGATATAGCCTTCATGCAACTGCACCCGGGCCATCAGCTGACCCAAGGTGGCCTCGGCCAGCTTCAGCATCTCGGCAGACGGGTCCACCCCCACAAACTGCCACTCGGGCTGGCTGTCGGCAAACTTCTTCAACTCCAGGCCGCCGCCTGCACCGAGTACCAATACCTTGCCGGTGGCCGGGACGCTTTCGCGCAGCAACAGGGTGGTCATGCGCTGCAGGGACTCGAAACCCGGCACCAGCCTCACCGGGCCTTCGGCGTAGCGGGCGACAGCGTCGGGATCTGAAAACCAGGTCATTGCTGGCTCCTGTTGGCGGGGGAAGCGACAACCCTACTGGGGCAAATTCAGGCTGGCAATTGAAGAGATGTGCAGTTGTGTTAAAACGTTGCCTTTGCTGATTTTGAGAGTACCCCTCGAATGCTTCCCGACATGCTTATCCGCGATGCACGGCCTGAAGACGCGTTATGCGTTGGTGTGCTGGGCATGCAGGTTTTTCTCGATACCTACGCCACCGAAGGCATTCGCGACTCAATCGCTGCCGAGGCGCTGCAAGCGTTTTCGCCCCAGACGATTTCCGCGCTGATCGCCCAGCCGGGCACGGCCATCATCGTCGCTGAATCCAACGGGCATCTGGTGGGGTTTGCCCAGGTGGCGATGGATACCGGCCATGCGCTGATCTCAACCCCGAAGGCGGCGGAGTTGCAGCGGCTCTACATCCAGGAACGGTTTACCGGGCTCGGACTCGGCTACCGTTTGCTGCAAGCGGCTGAACAGCGCGCAGGGCAGGGTGGCGCTTCTTTGTTGTGGGCGACGGTGTGGGTCGGCAACGAGCGGGCGCTGGGTTTTTATCCGCGTCGTGGTTATGAGCTATTGGGGGCGCCTACGTATACGTTCCAGAATGAAACCCATGAAAATCGGTTGTTTGGTAAAAGACTTCAGTCTTAACGCGTGAGCAATTGCACTTAAGAAAATCGAAATAATGTCGATATGATGTCATCGCTCACAAGGACCGTTTATCCGATGAAAGTGTTAAAGCTCGCCGTTGCCTGTGTATTCCCGCTGCTCGGCGCCTGTTCCGACTACCACTACAAGAACTACCAAGGCGATTGGGCCCCGGAAAAAATGCAACCGGTCGACCTCTCCGACAACCACCCGAATGCAGCGCTGGTGTACTTCGAAACGTTCCGGGTACGTGAACTGGGCGTGCCGTTTCACCGCTTGGTGTTGGCCACGGAAGTAGACGGCGTTGCGCTCCCGGGCGCCGGTCGACGTTCAATCCTTGATGTGTCCGGTGAACAGGCGCTCAAGTTGGCTCCGGGCAAGCATTCATTGCGCTGGTGCAACGTGTCGATGAACGCCTTGGGCACCGGCGGCGCCTTCTGCAACAAAGGCGCCGATGATGTGGTGTTTGCCGGGGGCCAGCGGTATGTCGTGACCTTCCGCATGACCGCCAGCACCAAGGGCTACCCGGGTGCCTACAGCGTGGAGTACCGCACGTACTCGACGATCAAGAACCTGGATACTCAGGAAGTCATTTTTCCGTTGGAAGGACAGGGTGATGGCTGAGCGCCTCGCACTGGAGAAGTTGGCTTATCTGGAGTTCCTGCGCCTTCTTGAGGCGAGTCATTTTGAATCGCAGCGCACCGGCCAAGCGTTCTACAACCACTTCGACTTGCACCGGCTTTCGGATCAACAAGCGCTAGCTGGGTTGTATGCGGCGGATGGGCGTCAGGCGATAAAGCTGATTGAGCGTATGTTCGACATCGAGTGAAGTAAGTTCCTCAGAGCATTTTGCTCAGGAACACCCGGCTGCTGCCTTCCGGGTCGCACGGGATTTCACCAAACCGCACCCAGCCATTCTTCTCGTAAAACTCCGGGGCCTGGAAACTGAGGGTGTACAGCATCGCCGAGCGGCAGCCACGATGACGGGCTTCGTCTTCGAATGCTTTCAGCAGCGTTGTGCCCAGGCCTGAGCCACGCAGGGCCTCGGGCAGATAAAACAGGTCGAGAAAGGCCATGCCGAGGCTGGTTTTTCCGGTGATGCCGCCGAGGGTTTCACCGGTGTCGGGATCCTTGATCAGCACCGTCAACGGACGTCGGTCATTGGACCCGGTGACGTGCTCGTTGAAGGCGGCGAGGCCGCTGCCCAGGAGCTGCTCGGCTTTGGCGTCTGGCTGGTCGCCGACCTCAATCAGATGCGGCTTCATAGATCCATCACCATCTCATGCCACGCCATCCCGCCGTGGTCCGACGCCGACGGCTGCACATAGCGATAGCCCATGCGCTTATACAGCTCCACATGCTGGTCCTTGCACATCAGGTGAATGGTCTTCTTGC
The DNA here is from genome assembly GCF_013385565.1 of Pseudomonas sp. E6002. Taxonomy (NCBI): domain Bacteria; kingdom Pseudomonadati; phylum Pseudomonadota; class Gammaproteobacteria; order Pseudomonadales; family Pseudomonadaceae; genus Pseudomonas; species Pseudomonas sp. E6002. Next base: position 76,828 of record NZ_JACAPT010000010.1, read on the forward strand.
CCATCGCCTGCATGCGCTGCACGAACTCCGTCATCAAGCGCGTGGAGTAGCCCTTGCCTTGCTGGGCGGGATCCACCACCACCGACATGATCACCACATTCGGCGCATCGGCTGAATGCCCGACCAACTCCTTGAAGGCCTCATCCGACATCACCACTTCATCGGCGCAACCGCAGTTGATGAAACCGACCACAACACCATCCGCCTCCAGGATCAGAAAGCCTTGCGGGTACAGCGCAATGCGCGTGGCGATCTTTTCCAGGGTCGCGGCTTCGTCGCCTTCGTAGGCGGTGATTTCGATTTCGTAGCAACGGTTGGCGTCGGCGGGGTTGGCGTTACGGAAGGTGAGGGCGGGCATTGGGTTACCGGAGAAGTTGAACGACGGCCCCCATGATAAAGAAAGAACACCCCGACAGCACCGCCGAACACAAAACCCACTCACACCACCGACCCCCTGTGGGAGCCGTCGAGCTTTAGCGAGGCCGCGATGGCGGCCTTCCTGGAACCATCAATATTCGCCAAGCCGGATAACTGGAAAACCCGCAAATGCGGGTTTTCTCGTAACTGAGCCAGGCTCTATTAAACCCCACCCACCAACTTCCCCCCCTCCAACCGACGCTTATACGCACTGTCCCGACTCGCCAACCAGAAATACAACGGCGACGTCACCACCAACCCCACCAACCAGGACAAATCCGCCCCGTTGATATGCGCCGAAATCGGCCCGACATACAGCGGCGTATTCATAAACGGAATCTGCACCACAATCCCCACCGCATAGGCCACCAGCGCCTGAGGGTTGTACCGCCCGTAGATCCCTCCATCCACGCGAAAGATCGAACCGATGTCGTACTTGCCCTTATGGATCGCGTAGAAGTCGATCAGGTTGATCGCCGTCCACGGCACCAGCACCACCAGCAGCACCAGCACCATGTCCACGAAGTGCCCGATAAAATCCTTCGACGCAAACACCGCCGCAATCGAGCACGCCGCCAGCACCAGCACCGAGATCACGGCACGCGCCTTGGCGGTCGGGATCCAGCGGTAGGCAAAGGTCTGTACCAGGGTGATCAATGACAGCACGGCGCCGTACAGGTTAAGTGCGTTGTGGCTGATCACGCTGAGCAGGAACAGCAACAGCATCAGCGGTCCAATGGAGCCGGTCGCCAGTTTGACCGCGTCCATGGTGTCCATGCCCACCGGCGTAGCCAGTACCGCAACCGCACCAAAGATGAACGACAGGCTGGAACCGAGCACGGTGCCCAGATAGGTGGTCCAGAAGGTCGACGCCACCGGCACATCCGCCGGCAGGTAGCGGGAGTAGTCAGACACATACGGCGCAAACGCGATTTGCCACAGCGCGGCCAGCGACACGGTGGCCAGCCAGCCGGAGATGTTGAAGTTACCGCGCGTCAGGAAGTCGGCCGTCTGCACATGGGTGAAGATGTAGCCAAACCCCAGCACGATGCCCGCGCCCAGCACCCAGGTACCGATGCGGTTGAGGACGTGGATGAAGCGGTAGCCGATGATGCCGATGATCCCCGAGCCGATGGCGCCGATGACGATGCCTACCGGTACCGGGATCGCGTCGACGACGCCGTGCAGGGATTTGCCCGCCAGTACGATGTTGGAGGCGAAGAAGCCGATGTACATCACGCCGGCGATCACCACCACCAGCAGTGCGCCAAGGGAGCCGAACTGGGCGCGGCTCTGGATCATTTGCGGGATGCCCATCTGCGGGCCCTGGGCCGAGTGCAGCGCCATCAGCACGCCGCCGACGAGGTGGCCGACGAGGATGGCGATGATGCCCCACACCAGGTTCAGGCCGAACAGTTGCACGGCCAGCGCGCCGGTGACGATGGGCAACGGCGCGATGTTGCCGCCGAACCACAGGGTGAACAGGTCTCTTACCTTTCCGTGGCGATCTTCCGGGGGCACGTATCCAATCGTGTGTTTTTCGATAAGCGGGGCGGAGGATGTTGCAGTGGTAACCATGACGAGCTCCAAGGCAAGGTGAGTACGTTGACGTACTTCGCTGGGCGGCGCGTGTGCGTCGCTTTTGTTGTTGGAGTGATCATGTGCAATGGTCACAGGGAGGTAAATTAGTAAGTTTGTTGCTATAGACCTTAAAAATAATATCTCGCGGGTTTTTTTGCTCCGGTATGTTGCATGCACTTGAATCAGTGTGAAAAAGCCGATTTTCACGCACTTGTTTGGGGCGAAATCCCACGTTTATGGAGGTCCCGATGGCTGCCTATAACCTGCGCCAGCTCAGATATTTTGTAACCACGGCCGAGTGCGGCAGCGTGGCAGAGGCCTCGCGCAAGCTCTATATCGCGCAACCGTCGGTGTCGACGGCCATCAAGCAGTTGGAAGACAGCTTCGGTGTGCAGCTGTTTATCCGCCATCACGCCCAAGGGGTGTCACTGACGCCGAGCGGTGCGCGGTTCTATCGCAAGGCCCTGGAGCTGCTGCGGGTGGCCCATGAGTTTGAGCAGAACGCCCTGGCGGACAATGACGTGGTGGCGGGGCAGATCGATATCGGTTGCTTCGAAACCGTGGCACCGCTGTATTTGCCGCGCTTGATTGCCGGTTTCCGGGAGCGTTGGCCGGGGGTGGAAATCCGTCTGCGCGATGGCGAACAACAGGAACTGGTGCAGGCGCTGACGGCCGGCAGTATCGATGTGGCGATGCTGTTTGAGCATGACCTGGGCAGCGCCATCGAGACCACGCCGCTGATGCCGCCGCAGCAACCCTATGCGTTGCTGCCGGCAGATCACCGGTTTGCGCAGCAGGCCAAGGTGTCGTTGGCGGACTTGGTGCTGGAACCGATGATTTTGCTGGATGTGCTGCCGAGCCGGACGTACTTCGTGAGCATCTTTGAAGAGCGTGGGCTGACGCCGAATATTGTCTTCAGTTCGCCGTCGATCGAGATGGTGCGGGGGATGGTGGGGCGCGGGTTCGGGTTTTCGATCCTGGTGACCAAGCCGTTTTCGCCGTATTCCTATGACGGGCAGAAGCTGGTGTGCGTGCCGTTGGCGGAGACGGTGACGGGGTCGGGGTTGTCGGCGGTGTGGTTGCGGCGGGCGCCGTTGACCAAGCCGGTGCAGTTGTTTGTGGAGTATTGCCGGGAAGAGCTGGCGCGGTTGTTAGGTTAGACACAGAACTAAAAATGTGGGAGCGGGCTTGCTCGCGAAAGCGGTGGATCAGTCAATACATCGGGTGACTGTCACACCGCATTCGCGAGCAAGCCCGCTCCCACATTTGGCCCGCGTTTCAGGCGCGAATCGAGTCGAGCATGCGCAACAACATGGCATCGCAACCTTTCAGTTGCGCAACACTCACAAACTCATCCGGCTTATGCCCCTGGTCCATGCTCCCAGGCCCGCACACCACCGTCGGAATGCCCGCCGCATCAAACAACCCACCCTCGGTCCCGAACGCCACGGTGCCAAATTCCCGCGAGCCGCAAAACGCCGCAATCAGCTCCGCCGCCTGGCTGCGCTGGTCGGTGGCCAGCCCCGGGTACGCCGACAACTCACTGAAGCGAATCGCACTCTGCCGGCTCACCGCCTGCATCCGCGGCAACACCTGCTGCATCGCATAGGCTTGCAGCTCCTCGGCCACTTCACCCGGGTCCATCGAGGGCAGGGCGCGCACTTCAAAGTCAAAACGGCAATCGGCAGGCACGATATTCAACGCCTTGCCCCCGGAGATCACCCCGGTTTGCACGGTGCTGAACGGCGGGTCAAAGCGCTCGTCCTGATGCACCTTGAGGCGCTGGCCGATTCGCCCCAGCTCACCAATCAACTCGGCCGCATACTCGATCGCATTCACGCCCTGGGGCGCATACGCCGAATGGCAGGCCTCGCCATGCACTTCACAGCGCATGGCGAGCTTGCCTTTATGGCCCAGCACCGGCTTCAACTCGGTGGGCTCGCCGATAATGCACAGCAGTGGTTTCACCGGCCATTGTTCCAGCACCTTGAGCAACGAACGCACCCCAAGGCAGCCGACTTCCTCGTCGTAGGACAGGGCGATGTGCACCGGCATGCGCAAGTCTGCGCTTGCCAAGGCCGGCACCAGCGCCAGTACACAGGCGATGTAGCCCTTCATGTCCGCCGTGCCCCGGCCAAACAGCTTGCCGTCGCGTTCGGTCAACTCAAACGGCGGCAACGTCCACGGCTGGCCATCCACCGGCACCACATCGGTGTGCCCCGACAGCACAATCCCGGGCATATTCGCCGGGCCGAGGGTGGCGAACAGATTGGCCTTGCTGCGCTCATCGTTGTAGATCAACTCGCAAGGCACGCCGAACCCTGCCAGGTAATCGCGCACGAACTCGATCAGCTTCAGGTTGGATTCGCGGCTGGTGGTATCAAACCCCACCAGCGCCTGCAGCAGTTCGCGGCTGGTGCTCATCGGTCGTCTCCGGCCACGCCGTAGCCAGGGGAGCGGTCCGGGGCGAGGGCGCGGTCGATGTAGTCCTGCACCTGTGGACGGTAGGCGTCCCAGAGCTTTTGCAGCTCGGCGATCGGCTGCTCGTCGGCCCAATCCACCCGCAGGTTGATGATCGGCCAGGTCAGCTCGCCCACCACCACCAGCGCGGCGGAATGCACCGGCCCGGCTTCGCCCCCGGCGGCAATGGCCGCATGCATCGCGGCCAGCAGGCGGTCTGCCAGTTGGCCTTCGCCTTGCTCGAAGGCCTTGACCATCGCCTCGATCACCGCGCGGTCGGCGAGCATATTGCCGGCGGCCACGCACTGTTCGCCCGACACCGCATTGTGGGTGCCAAGGGTTTCGTTGCCGCTGAAATGCACCGTGCGCCCGAGGTGATCAATCGCCGTCAGTTGCCGGTATTGGCTGTAGCCGTTGCGGGTCAGGGCCTTGTCTACGGCATCGGCAGGGGCAAGGCCTTGCTCCAATAGATCGAGTACGTCCGGGCCCAGGGCGGGCAGGGTGATGTTCTGGGTCGAAACCGCACCCACGCCGGGCCGCAGCCATGGGCAGCGGGCGCCCACGGCGATGCTCGATGAGCTGATGGCAATGCCCATCTGGCCGGTTTCCGCGCAGCGGGCGACGATTGAAAAGGTCATGTCGTGCCTCCTTGGATTACTCGGGGATGACTGCAATCACGTCGATTTCCATCAGCCACTGTGGCTGGCCCAGGGCCGAAACCACCAACCCGGTGGAGATCGGGAACACGCCCTTGAGCCACTTGCCGACTTCCTGGTACACCGGCTCGCGGTAGCGCGGGTCGATCAGGTAGGTGGTGGTCTTGACGATGTGGCTCAGGTCGCTGCCGGCCTCTTCCAGCAGTTGCTTGACGTTTTTCATTGCCTGTTCGGCTTGCGCGCGCGGGTCGCCAAGGCCGATCAGGTTGCCGTCGAAATCGGTGCCCACCTGGCCCCGTACATACACCGTGTTTCCGGCGCGTACGGCCTGGCACAGGTCATTGTCCAGGCTCTGGTTAGGGTAGGTTTCCTTGGTGTTGAACATGCGGATGCGAGTGTGAGTAGGCATCAAAAAAACTCCAGAAAAAAGTGATCAGGCGCTGACAGGTGAGGTGTGAACAACCGGTGTGGGTTCGCGGTACTCAAGGTATTGACGCTGGATGGCGATATGGTCGGCCACGTACTTGGCGTCATGCCACACGCCCCAGATAAACGACGAGCCCCGGCGCGACTGCCATGGCAAACCGAGGAAGTAGATGCCTGACTCGCTGGCCACGCCGCGCTGGTGCTGCGGCTTGCCGGCGGCGTCAAATGCATCGACCTTCAGCCAGCTGTAATCCACGGCAAAGCCGGTGGCCCAGATGATTGAAGTGATACCGGCCTTGGCCAGGTCCAGTTCCAGGATCGGGTGCTTGATGCACTCGGCATCGGGAAACACACGACGCGCTTCGGGCTCTGGCGGCAGGTCGAGGCCGTTGCGCTCGATATAGGCATCCGCCGCATCCAGCAGGGCCAGGTAGTTCTCATCGCCGCGGGCCAGGTTTTCCACCAGGTTGGGCTGGAAGCTCGCAACGCTGCCGTTGAAGGATTGGGTCAGGCCGACCAGGGTCATGCCTTGCTGGGCCAGCTCGCGGAAGTCAATGGTCTTGCCGCCGTGGGCGCCGCTCACCGCAATGGTCACGTGCTCGCGGCCGGGTTTCATCGCGGCCTGGTCCCACTCACCCAACACGCCCAGCCACCAGCAGAAATCGCGGTTGCGATAGGCACGCGGTGGGCGGTCGTGAGCACCCACCGACAGGTACACCTGGCGCCCGGAGCGTTGCAGTTCGTCGGCGATCTGCACCCCGGAGGAACCCGCCCCCACCACCAGCACCGCGCCGGCCGGCAGTTGCGCGGGGTTGCGGTAGTCGGCGGAGTGGATCTGGTGCAGCGCGCTGTCTTGAGGGGCAATCGCCGGAATCACCGGCTTCTGGAACGGCCCGGTGGCCGCCACCACGCGGTTGGCTTCGATCACGCCTTCGCTGGTGTGGATGGTGAAGCCTGGGCGACCGACATTGCGCACCACCGAGGTCACGTCGACGCCGGTACGAATCGGTGCATTGAACTTGCGTGCATAGGCTTCGAAGTAGTCCGCCACACGCTCTTTCGGCGCAAAGCCATCGGGGGCGACGTTATCGAAGGCCAGGCCCGGAAAACGGTCATGCCAGGCCGGGCCGTTGGCGACCAGCGAGTCCCAGCGGCCGGTGCGCCAGCGCTCGGCGATACGGCTGCGCTCCAGCACCAGGTGCGGCACGCCTTGCTTGCTCAGGTGCTCGCTCATGGCAACGCCAGCCTGACCGGCTCCCACCACCAGCGTGTCTGTTTTTGTTATTGCTTGAGTCATGTGTCTGTCCTTGCGTAATGCAGTTGGATTCAGCTTGGGCATGGCTTCAAGGCTAGGGGGAGGGCGGTTTTTAATAAAATATTATTAAGCTGGGAAGTGAGCATAAATATCGGATGCAGGCTCACCCTATCGGGTGATTTCGAGGATGGAGCGGGTGTGCAACCATCCTTGCAGTTCTTTCAGCGAGTGTTTGAAGTGGAAAACGACCGGCTTTCTTCTGCGCAATGGTTCGAACAGATGGCCCGGGTGACCGATAGCATCGGGCAATCGGGGTTCGCCGCGACCTTGTTCGAGGCTCTCGGTTATCTCCAGCCGATCCAGGCCACCACGCTGTATTTCTACCCGCGCGGCGGCATGCCCAGTGCGCTGTTCGAGCTGGACGGGCCATGGTTGCCACAAGGCAATGTGCGCCAGTACCTGTCGGGGTTTTATCTGCTCGACCCGTTTTACGGGGCCTGTGTGGAGGGCGTCAGCTCCGGGTGTTACGAGCTGGCCGAGGTCGCCCCCGATCACTTCGAGCTCAGCGAATACTTCCAGTCGTTTTACCGCCACTCGCATCTGGAGGATGAGCTGAACTACATCCTGCAGTCGAGCAACGGCTCGAGCCTGGCGGTGTCGCTGGCCTTTACGCAAAAGCTCGACGCCACCATCACCGGCCAATTCAAACGCATCGCGCCGTGGGTGCTGGCGGTGCTGGGCAAGCATTTCGTTGGCCTGGATGCCCAGGGGGCGCGATTCGAAAACCTGCTGGAGCAGCGCATTCACTCGGCGCTGAACAACTTCGGCTCGTCGATATTGACCGAGCGGGAATGCCGGATCGCCCAACTGATCCTGCGGGGGCATTCCACCCGTTCGCTGGCCGAACGCCTCGATGTCTCGGAAGACACCATCAAGTCCCACCGCAAGCACATCTACACCAAGCTCGATATCGGCGCGCAATCGGAACTGTTTGCCCTGTTTATCGATTCGCTGGCCGAAGCCCAGGGCGTCCTGAGCAAAGACCCCCTTGAAAGCTACATGAGCAAGCACCGCTGAGCGGCGTTGCTCGCCCTTGCGTCACTACTAATAAGAGAGAAATACCATGAACGTACCCGCCCAACTGAACCGCCTGACCGAGGACTACCAGAAGTCGGATGCGGCCCACCACATCCATGCATTTGTCGATCAAAAAGCGCTGAATGCCGAAGGCCCGCGGGTGATGGTGCGCGGTGAGGGCCTTTACCTGTGGGACAGCGAAGGCAAGCGTTACCTGGACGGCATGTCGGGCCTGTGGTGCACCCAGCTGGGTTACGGTCGCAGGGACTTGACCGCTGCCGCCGCCGCCCAGATGGACCAGTTGGCGTACTACAACATGTTCTTCCACACCACCCACCCGGCGGTGATCGAGTTGTCGGAGTTGCTCTTCAGCCTGCTGCCGGGCCACTACAGCCACGTGATCTACACCAACTCCGGCTCCGAGGCCAACGAAGTACTGATCCGTACCGTGCGCCGTTACTGGCAAGTGGTCGGCCAACCGCAGAAAAAAATCATGATCGGGCGCTGGAATGGTTATCACGGCTCCACGCTGGCGGCGTCTGCCCTGGGCGGCATGAAGTTCATGCACGAGATGGGCGGCCTGATTCCCGACGTGGCACACATTGACGAACCCTACTGGTACGCCCATGGCGGCGAGCTGACGCCTGCCGAGTTCGGCCGCCGCTGCGCCTTGCAGCTGGAAGAGAAAATCCTCGAGCTGGGCGCTGAAAACGTCGCCGGGTTTATCGCCGAGCCGTTCCAGGGCGCGGGCGGCATGATCTTCCCGCCGGAAAGCTACTGGCCCGAGATCCAGCGCATTTGCCGGCAATACGATGTGCTGCTGTGTGCCGATGAGGTGATTGGTGGCTTTGGCCGTACCGGCGAATGGTTCGCCCATCAACACTTCGGTTTCGAGCCCGACACCCTGTCCATCGCCAAGGGCCTGACCTCCGGTTACCTGCCGATGGGTGGCCTGGTGCTGAGCAAGCGCGTGGCCGATGCGCTGGTGGAGCGCGGCGGCGTGTTTGCCCACGGGCTGACCTATTCCGGGCACCCGGTGGCGGCGGCGGTGGCGCTGGCCAACCTCAAGGCGCTGCGGGACGAAGGCATCGTGCGCCAGGTGAAGAACGACACCGGACCGTACCTGCAAAAAATCCTCCATGAAGTGTTTGGCAATCACCCGATGATCGGCGAGATCCAGGGCACGGGCTTGCTCGCGGCCTTGCAGTTCGCTGAAGACAAGAGCACCCGCAAGCGCTTCGAGAACGAAAACGACCTGGCCTGGCAGTGCCGCACGTTTGGTTTCGAAGAGGGCGTAATCATTCGCTCGACGCTGGGCCGCATGATCATGGCACCGGCACTGGTGGCCACGCGCACTGAGCTGGACGAGCTGGTTGAAAAGACCCGCATCGCCGTGGATCGCACCGTACGGATCGCGGGAAAACTCTGAAGTGACCAGCGCGCCACCCCAGGCGAGGGGTGGTGCGCAACCTCCATCAGGCAACGCTGAACGGCATCGATGCCATCGAATGCCGCGACGCCCTGCATCCCCATTTCCAGGAGTCACCCATGAATACAATAACAAACGTGACCGATACACCCGCTCATCAATCCTCACCCAAAGCCGCATCGTCCCGCCGGTTCCGTCAGCCGCTGGGTCTTATCGGGCTGGTGCTGTTCGGCCTGGCGTACATGGTGCCGCTGGCGGTGTTTACCACCTACGGGCTGGTGACCCAAATGACCAAGGGCCACTTGCCGACCGCCTACATGCTGACCCTCGCCGCCATGCTGCTGACGGCCTACAGCTATGGGCGCATGGTCCAGGCGCATCCCTATTCGGGCTCGGTCTACTCCTACACCCGCAAGGCGTTTGGCGCCTACTTCGGCTTCATCGCCGGGTGGACCCTGTTGCTGGACTACATCTTCCTGCCGTTGCTCAGCTATTTGCTGATCGGCATCTACATGTCCGAGTATTTTCCCGGGGTGCCGACCGCCGTGTGGGTGCTCGGCTCGATTGCCCTGGTGACCACGCTGAACCTGGTGGGCATCGAGTCCATCACCCGGGTCAACTGGATACTCATCGTCGCTCAGTTGGTGTTCATCGTGGTGTTCGTGGCGTTGTCGGTGCACACCCTGAGCGAGCAGTCCGCACCCGTGTCGCTGCTGGCGCCATTCCACCATGAAGGCTTCAGCGCGCCGCTGATCATGGCGGGCGCCGCGGTGCTGTGCCTGTCGTTTCTTGGCTTCGATGCGGTGTCGACCATGGCCGAGGAAACCCCCAACCCACGCCGCACCATCCCGTTGGCGATCATGGTGGTGTCGCTGTTCGGCGGCCTGCTGTTCCTGCTGGTTTCGTATTTCGCGCAAATGGTGTTCCCGCAATGGAACAGCTTCGTCGACCCGGATGCCGCCTCGGTGGATGTGATGCGCCGGGTGGGCGGCGAACTGCTGGTGACCGCCTTTACCGCAACCTATGTCGCCGGTTGCTTCGCCTCGGCGATGGTCTCCCAGGCCAGTGTGTCGCGGGTGCTGTTTGCCATGGGCCGTGACGGCGCGCTGCCCCGCGTGCTCGGCAAGCTGGTGACGAAAAAGCGCGTGCCCGCCACGGCCATCGTGCTGGTCAGCCTGTTCTCGCTGATTGCCTTGTTCATCACGCTGGATACCGTCGCCAACATGATCAGCTTCGGTGCGCTGTTCGCGTTCTCGGCGGTGAACCTGGCGGTGATCAAGCACTACCTGGTCGACCAGAAGTTGCGCGGTACCAGGAACTACTTGCTGTACGCGGTTGTGCCGGCGCTGGGGTTCCTCAGCACGATCTGGCTATGGAGCAGCCTTTCCAGCCTGTCGTTCACCATCGGCCTGTGCTGGATGGGGCTTGGGCTCCTGTGCCTGCTGGGCATCACGCGGGGGCTGCGCGTGAAGATGCCGGAACTGCAGATCGCCGAGTGAACCCCTCGTCTATCCATCGCCATTCATTGGGAGTACAACGTGTTCGACCTTAACTACTGGCAACAGCGTGTTGCCCGCCAGACGTTCATCAACACCGCCCTGATCGGTGGCCGCTCAGTGAATGCGGCATCCGGGGCGACCTTCGATGCCATTAACCCTGCGACCCAGCAGTTGCTGTCGCGGGTTGCAGCTTGCGGTGACGAAGAAGTCGACCTGGCCGTGCGCAGCGCACGCCAGGCCTTCGAGACCGGCCCCTGGCGACGGATGCCGCCGGTGGAGCGCAAGAAAATTTTGATCAGGCTCTCCGAATTACTGATGACCCACCGCGAGGAACTGGCGCTGCTCGATTCGCTGAACATGGGCAAGCCGGTGATGGACGCCTACAACGTTGACGTGCCCGGCGCCGCCAATGTGTTTGCCTGGTACGGCGAAGCCCTCGACAAGCTCTACGATCAAGTCGCGCCTACCGCGCACAATGCGTTGGCAACCATCACGCGTGAAGCACTGGGGGTGATCGCGGCGGTGGTGCCGTGGAACTTCCCGCTCGACATGGCCGCCTGGAAACTCGCGCCGGCGTTGGCGGCCGGTAACAGCGTGGTCTTGAAACCTGCCGAGCAGTCGCCGTTTTCTGCCCTGCGCCTGGCCCAGCTTGCCCTGGAAGCCGGTGTCCCGGAAGGTGTGTTGAATGTAGTGCCCGGCCTCGGCGACAGTGCCGGCAAGGCCCTGGGGCTGCACCCCGACGTGGATTGCCTGGTGTTCACCGGCTCCACTCAGGTGGGCAAATACTTCATGCAGTATTCCGCCCAGTCCAACCTGAAACAGGTGTGGCTGGAGTGTGGCGGCAAGAGCCCGAACCTGGTGTTTGAGGACTGCCAGGACCTGGACCTTGCGGCGGAGAAGGCCGCCTTCGGCATCTTTTTCAACCAGGGCGAAGTGTGTTCGGCCAACTCCCGTCTCTACGTGCAACGCTCCATCCATGACGAATTCGTCGAGCGCCTGATCGCCAAGTCGCGCGCCTGGATGCCGGGTGATCCGCTGGACCCCGGCAGTGCGGCCGGGGCCATCGTCGACAGTCAGCAAACCGCACGCATCATGCACGCCATCAGCCAGGCCCAGGGGGAGGGCGCCAGGCTGTTGTGCGGTGGCGAACAGTTGGCCATCAATGGCTCCTCCAACTTCATCCAGCCAACCATTTTTGCCGACGTGACCCGCGACATGGCCCTGTCCCGTGATGAAGTGTTCGGCCCGGTGCTTGCCGTCAGCGCTTTCGACACGGAAGAGCAGGCGATACAGCAGGCCAACGACAGCCTCTACGGCCTGGCGGCCTCGGTCTGGAGTGATGACCTCAACCGTGCGCACCGTGTGGCCCGTGCCCTGAATGCCGGGACGGTGTCGGTCAACACCATCGACGCCCTGGATGTGGCGGTGCCGTTCGGTGGTGGCAAGCAATCCGGGTTCGGGCGTGATTTGTCGCTGCACGCTTTTGACAAGTACACGCAGCTGAAAACCACCTGGTTTCAGCTGCGTTGACTCAAGCGGTTATCCGGTCGTGTATTTATGCGTGCGCGACCGGCACAACTACAGGCAAAATCAGTGCGAACTCAGAGGGCTTTGAACACCATGGTCACTATTCGCGTAATGAGCACTGCCGACTACGACGCCGTGCTCGAACTGATGCAGAAAACGCCTGGCATCTCCCTGCGCGATGCCGACTCCCGCGAGGCCACTGAGCGTTACCTGGAGCGCAATCCAGGCATGAGTTTCGTCGCCGAGGTCGACGGGGGGCTGGTTGGGTGCGTGATGTGCGGGCACGATGGCCGGCGCGGGTATTTGCAGCACCTGCTGGTGCTGCCCGCGTATCGGCGCCAGGGTATTGCGAGCGCGTTGGTTGAGCGCTGCCTCACCCGCCTGGCGCAATTGGGCATCCGCAAATGCCACCTGGATGTGTTCAAGTCCAACGACAGCGCTGCCCGTTATTGGCAGGGCCAGGGCTGGCAGCTGAGGACCGATATTGATCGCTATTCGTTTACCCGACCGGGTGACGAGAACGCCTGACGTCCATGGAGGGACAGATGCTCGAGATACGACGCGCCACGCTGGAAGATGCACAGGCAGCCTTCGACATTCGCCTGTTGGCCATACGCAGCCAATGCATCGGCGCCTATACGTCCGAGCAGATGATGTTGTGGACGCAAGGCGCAGCCAAGGACGGTTACGACACGCTGATGGACAAGCATTTTTACCTGGGCTGCGTGAACGCTGAACCTGTGGTCACCGGCATGCTGGATCTGGCGAACAACGAAATCGGTGCGCTGTTTGTGCTGCCCGGGTTTACCGGACGCGGGATTGGCAAGCAGATACTGGCGTATCTGGAAGCGTTGGCGCAGGAATTGGGGATCGAGGAAGTGATCCTGGACGCGACGTTGAACGCGGCGGATTTTTATCGACGGTGTGGGTATATGGGCGATGAGCAGGCGATCTACCACTCGCCATCGGGGTTGCAGTTGGCCTGTATTCCTATGCGTAAACACCTGCGCCGTTTGCGCTGACACGGAAAAACTGTGGTGAGGGCGCTTGCTGTGGCGAGGGAGCTTGCTCCCGCTGGGTCGCGAAGCGGCCCCAATAAAGCTATCGCAATCTGACTGAAAGAACTCGCTGACCTTCTTGGGGCTGCTGCGCAGCCCAGCGGGAGCAAGCTCCCTCGCCACAGGTCATGTGTCGTCCTGGGTATTGAACTCCGTACGCAAACACCTGATCACCTCGCTCACCGAAGCTCCTTGAACCACCGGCGGCGTAGGGCTCTCACCAAACTCCCGCCAGATAAAAAGCGTCAGCTCCGCACCGTCGGTAGCCTTCTGCTGCGTCCCGAAATCCTGCAACACCCGATAGCGCTCATCCTGCCAGAACAGCGCTTCAACCCATCCATACACCGGTATGAAATGAAAGTGCAGCGGGAAGCCCGGCATATGCCCGAACCGGCTGATGTAAAGCCACTTGGGCTTCAACTGAGCCTCCATGACCCGCTGGGTTTTGGCCAGCAACCCACCCAGCTCCGCGAGCGCCGCATCGGGCATCTCGGCCAGTGAGTCAACCGGCGCCTTGGCACCCAGCATCAGGTAGCCCGGCAGTGCGGATAACAGGTGATGATTGAGCAGCCAGTGCTCGGTCTCATGCACAACAAAGGATGGATCGATCTTCATCGACGGGCTTCCATGCGAAGAGGCTTGGCAGGATACCAAGAGTCATCGCCCTGTATCCCGCAAATGCAGCGGATCTGTCTCTATCGCGGCATTCACCTTATAGATACGGTTCATCCATACCTATTCAATGCCGAGAAAACCATGGACCTGACCGCAATCCCCTTTGGCACCACCGACTGGTCGACCCTCGAGCCGGTGATGCATCCCGGCGAAACCGGCAGTGCGTATTGGCGCACTTGCCAGTTCGGTTCAACCCGCGTGCGCATGGTCGAATACAGCGCCGGTTACCTGGCTGATCACTGGTGTTGGCGCGGGCATATCCTGCTGTGCCTGGAAGGTGAGCTGCACACCGAGCTGGAGGATGGCCGGCAGTTCACGCTGACTGCCGGGATGAGTTATCAGGTGGGCAATGACATGGAGGGGCATCGGTCATCGACTACCGTCGGGGCGAAGTTGTTCGTGGTGGATTGAGGCGTCAAGCCAGTCGCACAATCAACTTGCCGAAGTTGCGCCCCTCCAGCAGCCCGATAAACGCCTCAGGCGCTTGCTCCAGGCCCTCGACAATGTCTTCGCGCCACTTCAGCTTGCCCTGATCAATCCACTGCGCGGCTTCCTGCAAGAAGTCGTCCTGCTGCTCGTCAACAAACTCGGTCTGGATAAAGCCGCGCACTGTGAGGCTCTTGGCGAGGATGTCGTGCATAGTCGCCGGCAGTCGGTCGACCTGTTGCCCAGGCACCGAGCGGTCGTTGTAATGGGCGATCAGCCCACATACGGGTATCCGCGCAAAGTCATTGAGCAGCGGCCTCACGGCATCCCAAACCGCCCCCGAGACATTTTCGAAGTAAACGTCAATTCCATTGGGGCAGGCTTCGGCCAACTGCTGGGCAAAATCCGCTGCGCGATGGTCGATGACGGCATCAAACCCGAGTTCATTTTTCACGAATGCGCATTTCTCCGGCCCACCCGCGATACCCACCGCGCGTGCGCCCTTGATGCGGGCGATCTGGCCGACCACCGAGCCCACTGCGCCACTCGCCGCCGCCACTACCACGGTGTCACCGGGCTTGGGTTGGCCGATAGTGAGCAACCCCGAGTACGCGGTGAACCCCGGCATTCCAAGAACTCCCAGCGCTGTGCTGGGGTGGGCGATGCCCGGATCCAGAAGCCGCAGGTCGAGGCCGTCCGAGAGCGCAAATCGCTGCCAGCCGGCATAGGCAAGCACGATGTCGCCCTCTTGCCACAACGGGTTTCGTGAATGTTTGATCCGCGCGACCGTGCCGCCCACCATCACCTCGCCGATGCCCACTGGCTCGGCATAGGATTTGGCCGCACTCATGCGCCAGCGCATGTAGGGGTCGAGGGACAGATAGAGGTTTTCCAGCAACACTTCGCCTTCGGCAGGCTCGGGAATCGCGCTGTACTCCACGCGAAAATCGCTGGGTTGCGGGCGCCCGTCGGGGCGGGCGGCCAGTACGATGCGTTGGTTCTGGAGCTGGGTCATGAGGCTCTTCCTGGTTGATAACGTTCCAGCAGGGTAGTCATGCTCAAGCTATCGAGGTAGGGTGATAGCTGTTGATTCAGAGTTAACCCAAACATGATATCTGACGCGTTTGAACCCTATCTGCTACGAACCTTTATCTCGGTATGCCAGCACGGCAGCCTGAGTGGCGCAGCCCAGCAGGCGGGCAGGGCGCAATCGGCCCTAAGCGCACAAATCCGCCGGCTTGAGGAGTTGCTAGGCCAGCGGCTGTTGCGCAGAACAGGTCGGGGCGTGGTGCCCACTACCGAAGGCGAACTGCTGCTCACCTACGCGACGCGCATTCTGGCCTTGGGCGAGACGGTAGCAGCGCGCCTGAAAGAGCGCACGGTGATGGGCAATGTGCGCGTCGGGCTCTCGGAAGACGTGGCGGTATCGGCGTTGCCGGCAGCGCTCGGCCGGCTGCGGCGCGCCTGCCCGCATGTACACCTGGAGGTCGTTGTTGATCACGGCGACGCACTCGCCGAACGTTGGAGTGACGGCGAGCTGGACGTGGCCATTGGCGTCAGCTCATCGTTCAACGCCGACCCTGTGCACGCCTGGAACGTCGAGCTGTACTGGGTGTGCGCGATTGATGAAGAAATCGATGCGGCGCTGCCGCTGGATGTCATCGTGTATGCCGAACCCTGTGCCTGGCGGCGCTTGATGTTTGATGCCTTGCTGAACGCCGGGCGGGATTTTCGGGTCACGGTGACCAGCCCGAACATTGGCGTAATCACCGCAGCGGTGGAGGGCGGATTGGGTGTGGCCTTGCTGCCGGCGGAGAATATTCGGCCGGAGACCATGCGCATCATTTCCTTGGCTGAAAGCGATGGGCCTATTTTGAGTGTCAACTACGGCCTGTACGCCGTTCCACGGCAAAGCGACAGCATCCGCGCGGCAGTGGAACTGCTCACCGAGAGTTTTCACGCGATGACTCAACCCTTGCGATAAACCCCCGCCAACTCCCGCGCCAGCCCAATGAAATTCTGCAACGGCGTCGACGGATTGAACGCGCGCCGCACCAGGGTGATCGGTGCCAGCAACCTTGGCCGTGCATCGCTGATCCGGCAGTACACCACGCTTTCGCGATGCACGTCGCGCATCGACGCCGGCACCACCGAGATGCCTTCGCCTGCGGCCACCAGGCTGACGTTGGTCAGCATGCGCTCCACTTCAAAGGCAATCTTCGGCTCGAAACCGGCGTTCTGGCAGGCCTTGATCAGGTTGGCGTACATCCCCGGCGCGCCGGGGCGGCGGACCAGGATGAAGCGTTCGTCCTTGAGGTCGGCCATGGTGATTTTTGGCTCGGCGCCCTTGAGCAGCGCATGCCCGATGGGCAGGGTCAGCAGCATTTCTTCGTTGAGCAATCGGTGGAACGTGAGGCTCTGGTGGTCGCCCACCGGTGCGCGGAGGATGCCGATGTCGATGCGTTTTTCGATGGTGTCTTCGGTGACTTCCCGGGCGCTGCCTTCGTTGATCGAGAGCTCCACGCCCGGGTATTGCTCGCGGTAGGCGCGGATGATTCGCGGGATCAGCGGGTGGGCGGCGGCGGAACTGGTGAAGGCAATGACCAACGTGCCTTCGATACCCTGGGCAGCGCGAGCCGCCTTGAGGGAACCTTGCTCGACGCGGGCGAGGATCACTCGCGCTTCATCGAGAAACACCAGCCCGCCGGCAGTCAGGTCGACGCCCTTGGGGTGGCGCTTGAACAGGTCGAATCCCAGCTCTTGTTCGAGGGCACGTATCTGTTGGCTGAGGGGCGGCTGCTGCATGTTCAGGCGAGCGGCGGCGCGGGTGAAATGTCGCTCTTCGGCCACCATGATGAAATAACGTAAATGGCGAAGTTCCATGGTGGTATATCCCGTGACAAGACTTTATTATTTGTGGCCTGAGTGCGCCTTGGCGACCAATATGCCGAAAGTGGCCTGATCCGACAATAACAATAAATAAAAAGACCATGGAGCATTGATGCCAACCCGACTTGCCAATAATGCTACCTTGCCTATTTTGATTGCCATTGCTCTTGGCATGGTTGTAGGGCTGTTTTATCCGGGCGTGGCAATCGAGATGAAGCTGCTCAGTGACGCCTTTATAAAAGTGGTCGGGTTACTGATGCCATTTCTGTTGTTTGTGCTGGTGTCGACCGGTGTCGCAGGTATCAAGCGCGAGCCCCACCATCGGCATGTAGTGGGGCGGATCGTGGTGTATTTCCAGCTGATGTCCCTTGCTGCATTGGTGTTGGGAATGTCGACGGGGTGGTTGTTCAGCCTGGATCATACGGCAGTGGCCAACCTGGATTTTGATCATCTGACACCGCCTGCCGCGCCCGAAACGCTGTTGCACGAGCTGTCGATGACCTCGATTTCGTCCAGTCTTTACAAGGTTTTCACCCAAAGCCTGGTGCTCCAGGTGATGCTGGTGGCGGTGCTGTGCGGCCTGCTGCTGGGGCGTGGCGGCCAGGTCGCAAACCGCTGCCTCGGTTGGCTGGAAGCGGCGGTCGCCGGGTTGTTCTGGTTGCTGCGGTTTATCCTGAAGTTCGCACCGCTGGCGGCGTTTGGGGCGATGGCATTTGTGGTGGGAAAGTACGGTTTAAGTTCGGTGCTGCCGCTCTTGAAGTTCATTGTTGTTATTTGCCTGGTTTGCGCGGTGTTCGTCATTCTAGTGTTCGCCACGATTACCCGCCTGCTCGGCGTTAAATTGAGCCGGCTAATTGCTTACTTGAAAGAAGAGTTGTTGTTGGTGACGTTCACCGGCTCTTCAGTGGCCGCACTTCCAGGTTGCGTCAGCAAACTTGAGGCGCTGGGCTGTGATCGCCAATTAGTGCGCCTGGTGTTGACCACCGGGTATACGTTCAACTTGGCCGGTACCAATCTTTATCTGACTACTGCCATTATGTTCCTGGCGCACCTCGCCGGAGTGGAGATTGCCGTACCCGAGTTGCTGGCGGTGCTGGTGATCTGCCTGTTTACCTCGCTGGGGTCTACCAGTGTGGCGGGCTCGGCGCTGTTTACCCTGATTGCTACCTTGAACATCCTGCAACTGGTGCCACTGGAAGGGGTGGGTTTGTTGTTGGGAGTGGAGCGGCTGATGAAGTGTCGGTCGTTGACCAATGTGCTGGGCAATTGCGTGGCGTGCCTGGCGATATGCGGGTGGCAGAAGTCGATTGACCATGAGGTGTTGAAGCGGGAATTGAGTCACTGAGCCGAACATGCTTTCCAGACCCAAACGCGGTCAAATGTGGGAGCGGGCTTGCTCGCGAATGCGGTGGGTCAGCCAATAAATCTGCTAACTGATACACCGCCTTCGCGAGCAAGCCCGCTCCCACATTCAGATCGCATTTCAGCCCTTGGCGTTGAGCAACTTGTCGAACGCCTTGTCCAGGTTGCCTTCAGCACCTTTCAGCTTCTCACGACGCTCCTTCAACCAACTCTGGTCCGCGTCGAGATTCTTGCGCGCCTCCACCAGCATCCGCTTGACCTCTTCCGGCTGCGGCCCACCCGTACCCTTGCGAGTCTTGACCATCGTGGTCGGCGACAGCGCAGCACGGAAATCGGCCTCATCCAGCGGCAACGTATTCGGCGTCCATTTGTATTTGTCCGCGGCCTGGGTGTACAGCTTCTGCGCGTCCGCATACGCGAAGGTCTTCGGCGTGGTGCCATTGCTGCGCGCCTCGGTGACGATCAACGAGGCGAAGCTGTGGCCAATGCGGAACGGCACCTTGAACTGACGCTCCAGGGTGTCGGCCAACTCCATGGACGTGGTCCATTCCGACTCCAGCTCATCCAGCGCTCGCTGCGGGTTGATCTGCAGCGCATCGAGCACGGCATCCATGCTTTTGAACATGTCATCGGTGGACTGGAACAGCCCCAATGAATCGAACGCAAACTTGTAGTCGGTCATGCCGGTGGTGACGTTATGCGCGCGCAAGGTCACGGTTTGCGCCAGGCCCACCACGTCGGAGGCCGATTCCCGAGTGCGCATCAACAACCCCGGGTTGCGTTTTTGCGGCATCGCACTGCTGGTGTAGGTGGACTCTTCGTCCAGCAGCAACCAGGGGCGGATCTGATGGTACTGGGTATGGATATCGCCAATCATCGCGCCGATGCGGATCGCCGAAGACGCCGCGAGGTTGGCCGCCTCGATCGGGATGTCGTAGGTCGACACCTGGCTCGAATCCAGGGAGTTTTCCCGCACGCCGTCGAACCCCAGCAACTCGGCCAGGCGTTCGCGGTTCAGCGGGTAAGCGGAGTTCGCCAGTACCGCGGTGCCCATCGGGCTCAGGTTGAGGCGAGTGTAGAGTTCACGGATGCGTTGGCCGTCGCGATCAAATGCGGCTTCGAACGCCAGCAGGTAGTGCGCATAGCTGATGGGCATGGCCTGCACGCCGTTGGTGTAGGCGGGCACCAGGGTGTCGATGTTCTTGTCGGCGATGTTCAGGATACGTTGGCGGGTGGCGTTCAGTGCCTCGCTGTAGGCCAGCACCTGGGAGCGCAGTTTGGCCAGGCGGTAGGTGGCGAGCATGTCCTGGCGGCTGCGGCCGGAGTGGATCAGCGACGCTTCCGGACCGATCTTGTCGGTCATGATTTTTTCCAGTTGCAGCACGTCTTCCGGGCGCTTGCCATCGGGCTGGTCGGCCTGGTCGATGGCCAAGCGAACGCCGCCGGCGATCTTGTGGCCCATGTCCGGCTTGACGATGCCTTCTTCGGTGAGCATCACGATCGAGGCTTTGTTGATGCGGTTCAACCAGGCGAACTGGGTTTGGGTCGGGTCGCCCTTGGCCTTGTGGGCGCTTTGCGAGGAGCCCGGCGTGGCGCCGACTTTGGCCGCCTGGGCGGCGCATTCTTCGGTGGTTTTGCAGGGCAACGCGCCGGTGTCGGCGGCGTAGGCGCCGTAACTGCTGAACAGGGCAAAGGCGACGGCCAGGTGGATCAGGCTTTTTCTGCTATTCATGTGCAACGCTCCGGGAAAAATCACAGCAAGGGCAGGGTGTAGCTGACGATAAAGCGGTTCTGGTCGATATCGCTGCCGCTGCCATTGCTGCGATACGTGCCATTGCGCCATTTCACTTCAAGGTTCTTCAGGGCACCGCTCTGGAACACGTAGCCGATATCGGTGTTGCGCTCCCACTCGGTACCTTCCAGGGTTCGGGTACGCACGAAGTTGTCACCCTTGAGGTAGCGGGTCATGAAGGTCAGGCCGGGGATGCCGAGGGCGGCGAAGTCATAGTCGTAGCGGGCCTGCCAGGACTTTTCCTCGGGGTTGGCGAAGTCCGGCGAGATCATCACGTAGTTGACGAGGTAGGAGTCGGTACCGTCCAGGTGGGGGAAGCCGGTGGTGCCTTTCATACGCTGGTAGGCGGCGCCGAACGAGTGGCCGTGGAGGCTGTAGGTGAACTTGGCACCGAAGGCCTGGTTGTCGATGTTGCTGTTGCCTTCCTTGCTGGAGTCGGCGTAACGCAGGTCGGTCTTGAACGACTGCGCGTCACCCAGTGGCAGGGTATGGACCAGGTTGAAGATGTGTTGCTTGTAGTTGTTCTCGAGATTGGCGTAGTGGTAGCCGGTGACCAGGGTTTTGGTCCAGCTGTAGCTGGCACTGGCGAAGTCGAATTTATCGCTGGGCACGGCACCCTTGATGCCTTTGCCGTCGACTTCGATGTCTGCATGGCCGCTGTCGTTACGCAGGGTGTTGCTGGTCAGGCGCCCGGCATCGAAGGTCAGGCCGGCGATGTCCTGGCTGGTCAATTGAGTGCCGCGAAAGGTCTGGGGCAGCAGCCGGCCATCGTTGGGCAGTACGGTCGGCAGCTTGGGGATCAGCGTGCCGAATTTGAGCACGCTTTTGGAGATCCGCGCCTTGGCGGTGGCGCCCATTCGACTGTAGCTGTCCGGTGCGCCATCCTCGCCCACGGGAAGCAGGCCGGTGTTTTGGCGGTCGGGGCTTGAGTCCAGTTTCAAACCCTGCAGGCCAATGGCATCGAGGCCAAAGCCCACCAGGCCTTCGGTGTAACCCGACTGGTAATTGAGGATCAGCCCTTGGGCCCACTCATCGCGTTTGGACTGGCTCGCGTTGGGCTGGCGGTAATCGCTGTTGAAGTAGAAGTTGCGAAATTCGAGGTCGGCCTTGCTGTCTTTGAAAAAGTCAGCTTCGGCAAAGGTTGGGAAGGCGAGGGTCAAACCGAGGGTGGCCGAAGTCAAGCCCAGGGTAATGGGGGATTTGTTCATTGTTATTCCCGTTGTCTGCTGCTTATTTTTAGAATTATCTGGCCGGACGGCGACAGGGAGACGCGTCCGGCTTGCGCAGGCTAACGAGTTGTATTGCAGATTGAAAATATATAGAAAGTGTTGATGCGAGACGAAAAAAGTATGAAGCGGACGCCCGATTTTTCAGGCACTGAAGGGCCAATGTGGGAGCGGGCTTGCTCGCGAAAGCGGTGGATCAGTCAATACATCCGGTGACTGTCACACCGCATTCGCGAGCAAGCCCGCTCCCACACAAGCCCGCTCCCACATTTTGATCTGCGCTTTAGTGCATCTTGCTGTGATCCATGGTTTCCGTCGCATTCAACGCACGGGCTTGGGCCTTCACTTCGATCGACTGCTTTTCACCCTTGGCATTTTCCACGGTGACGGTCAGCGGCACCTGGTCGCCTTCCTTGATCTGGGCGGTGAGGTCGATCAGCATCACGTGATAGCCATCTGGGTCGAGCTTGACGGCCTTGCCCGCGGGCAATGGCACCGAGTCCACCGGGCCCATGCGCATCACGTCGTCCTTCATGGTCATCTCATGGATCTGCACGGTCTTGGCGACCGGCGAAGCCACGCTGAGCAGTTTGCTGTCGCTGTCGGCGGTGACGGTCATGAACGCACCGCTGGACGGCTGGCCCGGTACCGAGGCGCGTACCCAGGCGTCGGTGACCACTGCCTGTGCACTGGCGTGGGCGGCGAGGCCCAGCAGGGAGAGACCGAGGGCGAAGCGCTTTAGGTGTTGAACGGCAGTCATTAGCAGACCTCCATGACGGTGAGCAGGTCTTCTGCGCACTCTTTGGCGTTAAGCGAGGCAGACAAGCCCAGGCGCAGGGTGCCCCGGGTGTCGAACACAAAGCTGGTGGCGGTGTGGGAGAGGGTGTAGCTGTCGCCGGCGGGGATCTTTTCATAAAAGATCCCGAATTCCTTGGCGGCCACGGCGATTTCTTCCGGGGTGCCATACAGCGCCTGGAAGCTGGGGTCGAAGGCCTTGACGTAGGCGTCGAGTATCTTGGGCGTGTCGCGTTCCGGATCCAGGGTGATAAACACCACCTGCATGATCTTGCCGTCGCGGCCCATCAGTTTTTTCGCCTGGGCCATGCGCGCCAGGGTGGTCGGGCACACGGCCGGGCATTGGGTGAAGCCGAAGAACACCACCGGCATCAAGCCGCGGAAGGAACTCAAGGTGACGGTCTCGCCGTCAGTGTTCTTGAGCTTGAAGGTGCGGCCCATGATCTTGTCGCTCAGATCCTTGCCGTACTTGAAGTTCAGTTTCGGGCTGTTGTCACAGCCGGCCAGCAGGCCCAGGCCCAGCAATCCCATGCCGGAGAGGACTTTGCGGCGGGTGAATAACGTACTCATCAACTGTGCATCCTGTGAAGCGCCTGGGTACCACGAAGCGTTAAATCAGGCGAGGAGAGCGTGGCATTCTAACAACCCGGGCCTCTGGGCGTAATCTGCGACGTTCTGTCACAGGCCCTGCCGAGCAAGACCAAATGTGGGAGCTGTCGAGCTTGAGCGAGGCTGCGAAGGGATCGGCTCGGTATTCCTGCAAGACCGTGGCGCCTGCATCGCAGGCTCGCTAAAGCTCGACAGCTCCTACAGGGGGAATGGTAAAGTCGCCGCCATGAAACTCTCCCGCCCGGACCGTTCACTCATTGCCTGGACCCTGTATTTTTGCGTCCTGTTCAATGTGTTCGTCTGCGGTTTGGGCCATGGGCAGATGATGGGGCTTGAGCTCAATGGCCTGGGCGGTCAGTTCTGCTCAAGCCTGGGTACCAAGGCGCCGGCCTCGGATGCCGGCCTGGGCAATCCGACGGCCAGCAGCTGGTCGAACTTCTTCGCCTGCCCGGTGTGCTCCGCCGTGACCCTGGGCATCGTCTTCCTGTTTTGCCTGGCCTGGCTGTTGGGCCTCGGGCAAAAGCCGCGCCCGGCCCATGAGCGGCGCAACAAGGCCCCTCCACGGTATTCCTGGCCCTCGGCCAACCCTCGCGCTTCCCCTGCATTCTGACGTGTGCCCCGGGCCTCCTGATACCAGGAGGCGTTCTATCGTCACGAGTGTGAGTGCGTTCCATGAGCTCTATCCTGCCTTCCGGCGCTGCCCGTCTGGTCAGCAAGGCGTCGCGCCGTCCGTCCCGCAGCGACGTGTTGCTACCGTCTGTCGAATACCCGAGTAACGCCCGCTGTTTCGTCCACCTGGATGCACGGTTGCTGCCGTACTGGCACACCTTGTTCGACATCTGCCCCGGTTTGCTCAAGCTCGACCCGCCGGAGGGCTTGAACCTGTTTCGCAGCTTCATGACCTGGGCTTACCGCAACCGTCCCTCCCTGGACTGGACCTACCATGTAAACGTGTGCCGTTGGCTGCTCGGTTCGGTGTATCGCACGCAGATCGATGAAGAGCCCATCGAAGCGTTCATGACGGCGGCCGCGGCCCGTTGGGTCAGCGATGACACCAGCCAGGTCCGGGGCGTGGTTGTGGCCTGGCAAGGCGCGCCGCTTCAGGTGGTGGACTGGAAGCCGGGCAGTGGCGTGGCGCTGCAAAGGCTGCCGCCGCTGCCCTGGGATTTCGCCTGGTGCACGTTGGACAGCCAGGGGCAGTTCAGCGGGTGGTTGCCGGTGCCTTGAGGTTCTGCTCAATCCATTGGGCAACGCTGGTCACGGCGATCTGTTGTTGCCCATTGAAGGTAATGGCAGGGTCCCAGGCCACGCCGTTGCCTTGGGCGAAGGCCACCCGGTATTTCATCAGGTTGTCCTCGGGTGCAGCGGCCAGTTCCGCTTCCAGGTAGCGCACCGACCAGCGTTCGCGTTTGAGGGTGAGCCCCAGTTGCGCATCCACGGTATCGGCCAGCTCGCCGTAGGTCAGGGTGTCGCCGGCGGTGTACACCACCTGATTGGTGATCGGCGGCGTGCTGAACAGGATGCGTGCCGTCAGCAGGCCGATGTCCTCAGGCGTGGTGACGGTGACAGCGGTGTCCCAATCTCCCAATGCATGCACGGTATTCTGCGCCAGGTCGACGACGCCGAAGGACGGTTCAAACAGGAAGCTGGTGAACATCCCGGTGGAGACAATCACCCATTGCGTGCCTTGCTGGGAGCGCAGCAAGTCGCGCACGTCAAGCTGTTCATCCCAGAGGTCCTGGGCCGAACCGCGGCCGATCACGTCGTAGTCCACACCGAACTGCCACGGTACATAACGTTTCACGCCGCCTGCGATGACCGCGCGGGTCAGCTTGCGCTGAGTGCCGGGGCCTGCGGCAAAGCCGATGCAACTGATCACGGTGTGATAGTCGGCGAACACCGTTGCCAGCTCGGCCTCGGAGCCATTGGCCAGGTCACCCGCCAGCAGCTCAATGCCCAAGGCGCGCAGTTCGATGATTTCCTGCTGTTTGGCCGGGTCGGGGGAGTTCAGTGTGGCGGGGCGCAGCAACACCGTCACAGACACATTTTGCGGTGCAGCCAGGCGGGACAGTTGGCGCAGTACCGCCAGGCCCAGTTCGCCGGCGCCCAGTACAAGGATCGAAGCAGTCATAGGGGTCTCGGTTCAGGTGAAAGTCATGCCATGCTTGCAGAATTGCCGACCGCGCATAAGAAGGCACACCAGTGATACCGGGAGTAGAAGGTGGATAACGACGAGATCATCAGGCGCTCACAAGCCGCCTGTGAAGCCCTTAGCGCCGATGAAGACGGGCTCAAACGGCAGGTGCTGACCCATGCGGGAAACCGCTGGTCGTTGGGCATCGTGCACCTGTTGGGCGTGAACGGCCGGCTGCGCCACGCCGAGATCGGCCGACGCATGGAGGGCGTCACCCAGCGCATGCTCACGCGGACCTTGCGCCAGCTGGAGCGCGATGGCCTGGTGCTGCGCCATGACTTCCAGGAGGTGCCGCCCAAGGTCGAATACCAGCTATCGGAGTTGGGCAAACAGCTGCTGGTGCACATGATTCCGTTGTGGACGTGGGTGGTGGAAAATGCCGACGGATTCAGGCGATCCCGGGAGCAGTTCGACGCTGATCAGGCGCTGTGATCAAGACGTGGGCCGGCAGTCTGCACGTTTGCTCGCGGGCCCATCCTCGGGAAACAGGTGCGCATGCAGGTAGTCGATAAACACCCGCAGCTTGGGCGTTGGATGGCGGCCCGAAGGCCACATGATCCGGAAGTTCTCTGCTTCCGAACACGCCTCCAGCACCGGCACCAATTGTCCGCTGTCGAGCCATTCACGAATGGCGAAATCCGCCAGGTAGGCGATGCCGATACCTTGCACGGCAAAGCAGATGCGCGCTTCCAGGTTGTTGCAGACCATCGCGGCGGGCAGTGGGAAATCAGCTTCCACCCCGTCCTGGCGCAGGGGCCAGCGCTGCATTTTGCCGGTGTTGGGGTAGCGGAACTTGATGCATGCATGCTGAGCCAGGTCTTCCGGCCGTTGCGGCGTGCCGCGCTCGGCGAGGTAAGCCGGTGATGCTACCAGCAGCATCCGGTAGCCGCCGATCAGGCGCGATGTGAGGCGCGAGTCGGGCGCTTCACCGCTGCGCAGCACGGCGTCGTAACCTTCTTCCACCACGTCCACGCGGCGGTCGGTAAAGCTCAGGTCCAGCTGCACCTCGGGGTAGGCTTTCTTGAATTGCGCGAGCACCTGCAAGAACGGATGGCCCACCAGCGGCAGGCTGACCTTGAGCCGGCCACGAGGCGCCGACACGGTTTGCGAAAGCTCGGCTTCGGCTTCG
The DNA here is from genome assembly GCF_013385565.1 of Pseudomonas sp. E6002. NCBI lineage: Bacteria > Pseudomonadati > Pseudomonadota > Gammaproteobacteria > Pseudomonadales > Pseudomonadaceae > Pseudomonas > Pseudomonas sp. E6002. The sequence continues at coordinate 103,310 of NZ_JACAPT010000010.1, forward strand.
TCGATCTCCATCAGGATGCGCCGGCTGCGCTCCAGAAACAGCTCGCCCTCGGCAGTCAGCGTGACGCTGCGGGTGCTGCGGTTGAACAGGCGCACACCCAGGCGTTCCTCCAGGCGTACCACGCTCTTGCCGACTGCCGAGGCCGTTACGCCCAGCACGCGCCCGGCGGCGACAAAGCTGCGGGTTTCGGCGACCTGCACAAAAACATTCAGGGTGTTGAGGCTGTCCATCGAGGCTCCGGTTTGGCTGAGGCGAGGCCTGGCTACCTTATCCCGATTGCGGAACAAAAGCTCCGTAGACAGTGGAGCCGGCGCCCCCTTAATCCCGTGAGGACAGGCCCATATCCTTGTGGCATTGCCCATTCACGAGGAATACCAAGATGACCGACACCATGAAACGCTGGGAAACACCTGCATTGGGACTGCACACACTGCGCCTTGCCGACGTGCCACGCCCCATCGCGAAGGCCGGGGAGGTATTGGTGCGCGTCGAGGCCGTCTCGCTCAATTACCGCGACGGTGAAGTGGTCGAAAACAGCATGGGTGCCGACCTCACATTCCCATTCACGCCGGCCTCCGACATGGCGGGCACGGTGGTCGCCGTGGGCGAGGGCGTTACGCGTTTCAAGGTGGGCGACAAGCTGCTGTCGACGTTTTTTGCCGGATGGGTCGATGGCGCTCCGCTGTCCTGGAGTGAAGCGCCGCCTCAGGGTGGCCCGCTCCCCGGCATGCTCGCCGAGTACGTGGCAACACCTGCCGAATGGTGCGTGCATGCGCCCCTCAGCCTCACCGCAGGGCAGGCCAGCACCTTGCCAGTGGCCGCCTTGACGGCGTGGATGGCGCTGTTCGAACTGGGCCACCTGCACGCCGGCCATACCGTGGTGGTGCAGGGCACCGGTGGCGTCTCGTTGTTTGCGGTGCAACTGGCTGCGGCCAATGGTGCCCGCGTTATCATCACCAGTAGCAGCGATGAAAAGATCGCGCGTGCCATAGAGCTGGGTGCCACCCATGGCATCAACCGCAGCCGGGTACCGGAATGGCACACGGCGGTGCAAGCGCTGACCGATGGGCGTGGCGCCGAACATATCCTGGAAATGGCCGGCGGTGACAACCTCACGCGTTCCCTGCACGCGGTAGCCAACGGTGGGCGCATCTCGGTGATCGGCCTGCTGGAGAGTGACCAATTGAATGCTCCGGTCATGGCCTTGCTGGGCAAGCGGGCCTCCATCATCGGCATCTCCGTGGGGCCGCGCCGCGCATTGGAAGATCTGATTGCCATGATCGACCGCCACGGCATCGAGCCGGTAATCGATCACACCTACGGCTTCGAGCAAGTGCCCGAAGCCTTCGCTCATCTCGGGCGCGGTGCCTTTGGCAAGATCGTGATCGAGGTCGGCCGGTGATCTACATCATTCTGGGTCTTTTCGGCCTGTACACCCTGGAGTTTGGTGTGGTCGGTATTTTACCGATGATCGTCGAACGTTTCGGCATCAGCGTGTCTCAGGCCGGGTTATTGATGGGCTTGTTTGCGCTGATCGTGGCGGTGCTGGGGCCTTTCCTGGTGCTGATGGCGTCGCGCCTGGCGCGCAAGAAAATCCTGGTGGGCGCGCTCTTTGGTTTTTCCGTGTGCAGCGTGCTGTCGGCGTTTGCGCCGAACTTCGAAACCTTGATGGCGTTGCGGGTAATTCCGGCGATGCTGCACCCGGTGTTTTTTGCCGCTGCGTTTTCCACCGCGGTGTCCTTGTACCCCAAGGACCGCGCGGCGCATGCCACGGCCCTGGCCGTGGTGGGCACCACCTTGGGCCTGGTGCTTGGGGTGCCGCTGACCACATGGGTGGGCGCGAGTATTTCCTATGAGGCATCGTTCTTCTTCTGCGCTTTGGCAACGGGGTTGGCAGGTGTCGGACTGCTGTTGAAACTGCCCCATCATGAACGCCCGATGCCGCTGAGTTTCGGCAAGCAACTGGCGGTGCTGCGCAGCCTGTCGGTGTGGCTGGCGATCATCGCGACGGTGCTGGTGTTCACCACGATGTTTTCGGTCTACAGCTATGCCGCCGAGTACCTCAGGACCCAGACCGGCATGGATGGCCAGGCCATCAGCATCATGCTGGTGATCTTCGGCGTGGGCGGTGTCACGGGCAACCTGTTGGTGGGCCGGTTATTGGGCAAAAGCATGGTGGCGACGGTGGTGCTGTACCCCATTGTGCTGGCGGCGGCGTACGTGGTCTTGTACGCGTTCGGCAGCCCGTCGTGGTGGTCGATGAGCTTGATTGTGCTGCTGTGGGGCGCTGCGCATACCTGCGGGCTGGTGGTCACGCAAGTCTGGCTGACCTCGTCGGCGCCCGAGGCGCATGAGTTCGCAACCAGCCTGTATGTGTCCTCGGCGAATGCCGGCGTGGTGATCGGGGCGTCCGTGGGCGGGCTGTTTATCAATGCATTCGGCACCACCGGAGTGATCGGCTGCGGCTTGATATTTGCCGCACTGTCATTGCTTGTGATTGGGTGGAAGGCCTTGGCGTTCGGAGGCGCCAAGGCATTGCCCGCAGACCTGTGCGCTGCGCATTAGGCCTGCGGGGCCATGGTCAACGCAGGGTGTAGCCGCCGTCGACCACCCAGTCCTGGCCAAACACACTGCGTGCGCCCTGGCTCAACTGGAACAGGATCACATCGGCAATAGCGCCCGGCTCCAGGAATTGCCCATTGAGCAGGCGCTGATTGACTGTGGTGGCAACGCCGCCCAACGCTTCGTCACTGAGCCCCAAGGTGCTCCAGATCGGCGTGGCGGTGGGGCCGGGCGATACCATGTTCAGACGAATGCCATGGGGCGCCAGCTCCACCGCCAGGGTGCGCATTTGCGCCCGCAAGGCGGCTTTCGAAGCAATATACGCGGCGAGCCCAGGGAAGGTCGCCAGCTCCAGGAATGTACCGATAAATACCACCGACGCCTGGGCGGCCATTTGCTCGCGTAGGCTGCCGAGGGTGTTGAGAGCCGCGGCTCCATTGACGGCCCATTGCCGGTCAAAGGCGGCCAGGTCCAGGCCATCGGCCAGTTGTGCGATCCCGGCATTGGGCACGAGGTAATCCACCGGTCCGATGGACGCCGTCAACTGCGCCAGGCGTGCCTGGTCGGCAGCCTGGGTGACATCCCCCGCCAGCCAGTAGAGCTGCTCGCCAAAACGCTCCGCCAATGCGCCCAATTCGCCAATCTGTCGCGACATGGCGACCACTTGCGCACCTTGTTCAAGCAGCTTGCAGGTGACAGCCAGGCCGATACCTGAACTGGCACCGGTCACTACGGCAAGGCGGTGGTTGAAGTCATTGTTCATGGGGTTCTCTTTATAGATTGCCAAAGGGGCGCGCAGCACTGATCAGGATTCATGCCATATGAAAAGTTCCTATAAATCAGTTGGATATATTTTTTGTAGTCGATATGACACGAGTGTTATGTAGTCCTTATGACGTGCTGTAGTCGTTATGACCAAGGCCCGTTTTCGAGCTGATCGAAGGCTTGGCTTTTTTGCGATAGTTGTTGGCGTTATCGCGATGACGGCGCTGGCACTTTCCTTGGTTAATGGCGGCTGTTTTCTCTACGTCAGGCTCATTACGTCATGTCGCTTATTCCGCGCAAAAAAGTCATTCGCCAGGTGATCGCCACCCGTCAACGCTTGCAAGCCATCAGCGTGCTGGGCGCTACCGGTTCGGTGGGCGTCAACGTATTGGACGTTATCGCGCGTCACCCCGAGCGCTATAAAGTCTTCGCCCTCAGCGGGTTCACCCAACTGGAGCTGTTGAAAAAACAATGCTTGTTGCACCGTCCGGACTACGCCGTGGTGCCCACGCCGCAAGCCGTGGCGACGCTGCAGAAGCAACTGTTGGAGGAGGGCTCTCAGACTCAGGTAGTGGGCGGCGAAAGCGGTCTGAAATTCGTCGCCGGTCACCGGGATGTGGACACGGTAGTGGCCGCTATCGTCGGTGCGGCGGGCTTGAATGCAACGATGGCCGCCGTCGAGGCCGGCAAGAAAATCCTCCTGGCCAACAAAGAGGCACTGGTGATGTCCGGTGCGTTGTTCATGCAGGCGGTGCGCAGCAGTGGGGCGGTGCTGTTACCGCTGGACAGCGAGCACAACGCAATCTTTCAGTGCCTGCCGTCCCATGCTCAACACGGCCTGGCCCACGCGGGCGTGCGGCGCATTCTGTTGACTGGCTCCGGCGGGCCGTTTCGCCAAACGCCGATGGCGCAACTGCACAACGTAACGCCGGACCAAGCCTGCGCTCACCCGAAATGGTCCATGGGCCGCAAGATTTCGGTGGACTCGGCAACCCTGATGAACAAGGGACTCGAACTGATCGAGGCCTGTTGGTTATTCGGCGCCAGGCCGTCCCAGGTCGAGGTAGTGATCCATCCGCAAAGCGTCGTCCATTCGCTGGTGGATTACGTCGACGGCTCAATGCTCGCGCAGTTGGGGAACCCGGACATGCGCACGCCCATCAGCCATGCCCTGGCCTGGCCGCAACGGATCGATTCAGGGGTTGAACCACTGGATTTGTTCAAGGTGGCCCGGCTGGATTTCGAAGTACCGGACGAGAAGCGCTTTCCTTGCCTGGCCCTGGCGCGCGAGGTGGCGGATGTGGGCGGCACGGCACCGGCGTCGCTCAATGCGGCCAATGAAGTCGCGGTGCAGGCCTTTCTGGACGGACGCATCGGCTTCATGCAGATCGCCGAGTGCATCCGGCATGTGCTGGACAAGGAGCCGGTGGTGGCGGTGACGGACCTGTATGGCGTCATGGAGGCCGACGCCAGTGCCCGCCGGTGGGCACTCGGATGGCTGAATCAGCACTATCAGCGATGATCAGCCGTAGCTGACCCGGTCGCGAATCTTCAGCACAGCCTTATGGTCGGCCAGCACTTCCGGGAGTGAACTGCGCAGGTACTCCACCCAGGTTTTGATTTTTGCATCCAGGTAGTGCCGGGAAGGGTAGATGGCGTACAGGCTCAGTTCTTCCAGGCGGTACTCGGGCAGGACTCGCACCAGAGTGCCGCTGCGCAGCCCCTTGATTGCCGCATGCACCGGCAGGATGCCCACGCCCATGTCGTTGCTGATGGCGGTCTTCATGGCGTCGACCGAGTCCACCAGGAACGGCGAGCTGCTGATGGTGACGCTCTCCTGGCCACGGGGGCCGTCGAACGTCCAGTCTTCCAGCGGGATCACCGGGCTGACCAGCCGCAGGCAGGCGTGGCTGAGCAGGTCTTGCGGCGTTTGCGCGGCACCATGGTTTTTTATGTAGGACGGTGAGGCGCAGACGATGCTATAGGTCGTGCCCAGTTTCTGTGAAACGTGGCTAGAATCGGGCAGGTCAATGGCCAACACAATCGACACGTCGAACCCTTCGTTGACCAGGTTCGGCGTGCGGTTGCTCATGCTCAGGTTGAACGTCACGTCGGGGTAGTTCTTGCGGTAGCGTGCGATGGCGTCCACCACGTAGTGCTGGCCGATGCCTGTCATCGAGTGCACTTTCAACTGGCCGGTAGGGCGTGTGTGGGCGTCGCCGGCTTCCAGCTCCGCTTCCTCGACGGAGCGCAGGATTTGCTCGCAACGCAACAGGTAGCGTTTGCCGGATTCGGTCAGTGCGGTACGGCGTGTGGTGCGGTTGAACAGGCGGGTTCGCAGGTGGGTTTCAAGGTTGGAAATGGAGCGCGAAATATGGGTGGTGTTGCTATTCAACTGCACTGCCGCGCCAGTAAAACTGCCGACTTCGGCAACGCAGCGGAAGATGCGCATGTTCTGCAGGATGTCCATCGATGCTCTCCAGGTGGAACGTTTTTTAGTGTGGCATGAACTCATCCACGGCTGTAAACGCTATTTATTGTGGATTTTTACGTAACAGTCATTCACGTTTCTGATGACTTACCGGGGCGCATGGAAGCCCCTAGAGTCGCCGCCCCATTTCCCGTCAGCCGGAAGGTCGCGTGCCTCGACTCACTGTTCGTCGTTTCAATATCGCCGGTAGAGCGGGCCGCTGGCTGGTGTCGCTGCCCTGGCGCCGGGGCTTCATGGAGTGGGCCCGCAGCGATGGGGTGATGTGGATCTACCTGGGCAAGGTATTGATCGCCTCGTACCTGACCCTGTGGCTGGCGATGCGCCTGGAACTGCCACAACCGAGCACCGCGATCACCACTGTGTTTATCGTGATGCAGCCCCACAGCGGGCACGTCCTCGCCAAGAGTATCTATCGCTTCATCGGCACGTTGGTGGGCTCATCGTTCATGGTGCTGTTGATGGCCCTGTTTGCCCAGAGCACCGAGCTGTTTCTCGCGGGCCTGGCATTGTGGGTGGGGTTGTGTTCCGGTGGTGCCGCGCGCAATCGCAACTTCCGCGCCTATGGATTTGTGCTCGCCGGCTACACGGCGGTGATGGTCGGGCTTCCCGTGGTGGGCCATCCGCAGCAGGTATTCATGGCGGCCGTCTGGCGAGTGCTGGAGATCACCTTGGGGATCGTCTGCGCGACGCTGATCAGCGCCACCGTATTGCCTAAAACCTCCAGCGTGGCGATGCGCAACACGTTGTACCAACGCTTTGGCCGCTTTGCCGGATTTGTGCGGCAGCGCCTGCGTGATACCGGTGACCAGGCGGCCTTCGAGAGCGCCAACCTGGGGTTTATCGCCGAGGCCGTTGGCCTGGAAGTAATGCGCAGCGTCAGCGTGTTCGAAGACCCTTACATGCGCCAGCGCAATGGGCGAATCAACCGCCTCAACAGCGAGTTCATGGCGATCACCACGCGTTTCAACGCGCTGCATCAACTGCTTGAACGGGTTCGCCTGCGCGGTGGCGTGGAGGTGGTCCAGGCCGTCGATCCGGGGTTGATCGCGTTGGCCGAGCTGCTCAAACCCTTCGCCGGGCACCCATTGACGGACCGTGACGCGGCCGTGCTGTCCACCGAACTGAAAGTCTACAAAGCCGGCTTGCCAGACCGGGTCCGGCGCCTGCGTGCGGCGTTGCAACATACCGCTCCCGTAGCCGATGACCTGCTGGACTTTCACACCGCGTATGAACTGCTCTACCGCTTTGTCGACGAGCTGCACAGCTACGCCCAGACGCATGCGTCCCTCGCCGATCACAACCATGTGCGAGAGCAATGGAACGAACCGTTTCAACCTCGGACCAACTGGCTGGCGACCCTTGCGGCCGGGTTGCGCGCCGCGGTGGTGTTACTGGTGCTCAGTACGTTGTGGATTGCCACCAGTTGGCCCAGCGGCGCGGCCATGACCCTGGTGTCGGCGCTGACCGTAGGCCTGTCGGCGTTCTCTGCCAACCCCAGGCGCATGTCGTTTCAAATCGCCTGCGGTACGCTACTGGCAGCGGTGATTGGCATTTTCGAAGTGTTTTTCGTGTACCCGATGATCGACGGTTTTCCGTTGCTGTGCGTGGTCATGGCGCCGGTGATCGTACTGGGTTCGTTCTGGCTGGCGAGGCCGCAATTGGCCGGCTATGGCCTGGGCATGCTGGTGTTTTTCGGCACCAGCTCAGTGCCTGCCAACCTGACGCTGTACAACCCCTACGGGCTGATCAATGACTATCTCGCCATGGTGTTTGGCATGTTGGTGTGCGCCGCGGCGGGGGCGATTATCCTGCCACCCAACAGCCCTTGGCTGTGGCGCCGGCTGGAACAGGATCTGCGCCGCCAGGTGGTGGTTGCCATCAGCGCGCCGTTGCCGGCGCTGGGCTCCGGTTTCGAAAGCGGCACCCGCGACCTGCTCAACCAGGCCTACAACTTTGCGGCGGGCAGGGCATCGGTGCAGCATCGCCTGCTGCGCTGGACGTTCGTGGTACTGGACGTGGGGCACGCGATCATCGAGTTGCGCCGCGAGCAGGCCCGGTTGCCGGCGCAGGCCTGTTACGCCGAGAGCATGCCCTGGCGCCTCGCCATCCGGGCAATGGGTCGCGCACTGGTGCGGTTGTTCGTCAAGCCTGGGCCCGGTTATTTGCAGCGCGCGCTGGAGGCTGTCGAGCACGCCATTGAGTGCGTGCAACAGACCGATGAGCCATTCGCCGGGAACTTTGAGACTTCAGCCCTGAGACGGGTGGAAAGCTACCTGCACTTCATCCGCACCTCGCTGCTCGACCCGCAATCGCCGCTGGTCCACTACAACCAGCCGGGAGAAAAAGTGGCGCAATCGAGCGACTAGTTGGCGGGCCGGAAGGAGTCTGGGTGAGCATCAATCTCCATACTCGAGGGGCATGATCTTTCAGGAGTGGCCCATGTACGCCGGTCTTTGCAATCACGCCTGGGTCGCCTCGATCATCGATGGCATTCGTGAACAACGTAGCGCGATCCGCGACCACCTGGAGGCCCAGTACCTGCTGGAAGTCGAAACCGCCCGACTCGCTGCGCGCCGTCGCACCCTGGAGGATATCCGCCGGTTGTGGCACGCTCTGGCGCGGCGTGGCGAATATAACCTCGGGGATCAACTCGACGATTTCGTCGACCGCGACCAGGCCTTGCACGGTGCGGTGGCCGTGGCTTCCCACAACGTGGTCTTGCAGTCGATGTACCGCGCATTCAGCTCTTCGTTCCACAGCCAGTATCTGGCGATTTTTGCCGACAACGAGTTGTATGAGCCGGGGCTTGAAGCCCATGCGCAAGTCGTCCAGGCGATTATCTTTGGCGATGAAGACGCGGCAGTCGAGGCGGTACGCGCGATGTTCGATCCCATGCTGGAAAAGCTCCGCTGGCTGTCGGAGCGAGACGGCACTGCAGCGTGAGTCGTTGTACTCGCAGTTGACTTAAGACCCTCGTGGAAAGCCCGTTCCAGACGCCTGCGCGTCGTCCTCATTGTTACAAAAACTGGAAAAGTGAATGCCCGTTTTGGCGGCTGTTTTCACAACCGCCAGGCCTATATCGTGCGCGCCTCCCGTCGAATGAAAACACTGCAACACACAATAAAAAACGGCTGCCATCACTGGGTCGACGGGACAGTCGTGTTCACTGTTCGGAGCCTTCATGAACCACAAGACTTACCTGGCCCTGGCCGTTTCTTTCGGCGTTGTACAGCAGGCGGCTGCATCGGGTTTTATCGACGACAGTAAAGCGACCCTGGACCTGCGCAACTTCTATCTCAACCAGGACACGCGCAATGCCAAGGGGGCCTCGGACCGGGAATGGGGCCAGGCCTTCATGTTCAATTATCAGTCCGGTTTCACCGAGGGGGTGGTGGGCCTGGGGTTGGATCTGCAAGAGCTGTACGGCGTACGGCTGGATGCGTCAGGGCGTGCCGGCAAGGTGGGGGAGGACAACACACCCGGTAGCGTCTTCCCGCTGTCTGATGGCAAGGCTGCCAATGATTTCAGCAAGACCGGGGTCACCGGCAAAGTGCGCATCTCCCAGACCCAACTGAAAGTGGGCACGCTGATGCCCCGGGTGCCGGTACTGATGTATGAAGACGGCCGGTTGTTGCCCCAGACTTTTCGTGGCTACCAGGTGGACTCCAAGGACCTGAAAGACTTCAACCTCGTCGCCGGCAAAATCGAGCAGGTGCTTGACCGTAACTCCAGCAACGGCCAGGGCTTGTCCATCGCTGGCGCAAACGATCCGGTCAAGGGCACGTCCAGCAATCAGTTTTACTACGGTGGTGTGGATTACGCCGTAAGCAAGCAGATGCAGTTGCAGTATTACTACGCGAATCTTGAAAACTTTTACCAGCAACACTTCTTCGGCCTGGTGCACAACTGGCAGTTGCCGGTGGGCCAGTTCAAGAGTGACCTGCGCTACTTCCACAGTACCTCGGACGGTAAGAACTCCAGTGCGGCGGGGCGTGCCGAGGGCTACGTCAGCTCGGGTTACTACGGGCCGGGCGTCAACAATGGCAAGGTCGACAATAACCTGTGGAGTGCCTTGTTTACTTATTCGCTGCAAGGCCATTCGGTGAGCCTGGGGTATCAGAAAACCACGGGCGAAAGTGACTTCCCCCATATCAACCAGGGGCAGGGCCGCTCGGTGTATTTGATCACCAACTCCCAGTCGTTGAAGTTCGTCAACGCCGGGGAACAGGCCACGGTGGCCAGCTATGCCTATGATTTTGCGAACCTGGGCGTGGCGGGGCTGAAGACCAGCGTCACCTACATACATGGCAGCCACATCCGCACGGCAGGTCGTGACAATACCGAGTGGGAGCGGGACGTGCGGGTTGACTATGTGATTCCTGCCGGCACCTTCAAGGGGATTGGGTTCATGTGGCGTGGTGCGGTGCTGCGGGGTAATGACAGCGCTGACAAAGACGAAGCCCGGTTGATGGTCAGCTACAGCATTCCCTTGCTGTAGGCCGGCTCAACGCTGGGCGAAATACCTGGCCGGGCTGCAACCGAACACCGAGCGGAACACGGCGATAAAGCTGCTGGAGCTTTCGTAGCCAATCGCGGCGGCGGTGCTGCTGACGCTTTCCCCCGCCGCGAGGTTTTCCAGGGCCACCATCATCCGCAAGCGTTGGCGCCAGGCGCCGAAGCCCATGCGGGTCTGGGCAGCAAACAGCCGCTCCAGGGTGCGTGCACTGGCGCCTACCTCGAAGGCGATTTCCTTGAGCGGCCGAGTGTCGTTGGGGTTTTGCTTGATCAGGTTGGCGGCGCGCACCGCGCGTTTATCCGAGGGTTCAGGCAGGTAAAAGGCGTCTTGCTCAAGCAATGCCAGGTGGTCCAGCAGCACGGTGCCCAGGCGGCTTTCGCGGCTGTGCTCGGGGTACTCGCCTGGCAGTTGCGCGCAGGCCAGGATCAGCTCGCGCACCAGCGTCCCGACATTTAACACTGCGCAGCGGGCCCACGGTGGAATGCTGGCCGCGCCCTGACGCACATATACGGTACGCATCGACACCTGACGCGAATGCTTGAAGGTGTGGCTGACACCTGGCGGAATCCAGAGCGCCCGCTGCGGTGGCAGAACCCAGATGCCTTCGGCCGTCAGTACCGTCATCGAACCTTTGATGGCGTACATGATTTGCGCGTGTTCCGGGTGAACGTGAGGTTCACGCAAGCCGGGCAAATACTCCCGGACCAAACCTTGCACGGGGGCCGCGCCAAACTTAATCGATGGGTGTTCAAGCATGGCGCGATCCCGATATTTTCTAGATAAGGAGGGATTTTGTGCCAGATCAAAAGGGCTGTAAAGCCGCAGTTTGGCCTACCGAAAAACCGTCGGATTGGCTAGGGCGCTTGGGTTTGCGGTTGGGTACTGTCGATGCTTTTGGCGTGCGCCCTTCAAGGAAACCTCACCGATGTCCATCGGAAAAAACTTCGCCGGCGTCATCGCCTTCATGAAAGTCGCGGCCAGCGAAAGCTTCAGCGAGGCAGCACGCGACCTGGGCATTTCAGTGCCTTCGGTGAGTCGCAGCATTACCCGCCTGGAAACCCAACTGGCGATCAAGCTGCTGGAACGCACGACCCACAGCGTAGCGGTCACGCAGGAAGGGCGCCGGTTTTTTCAAGAGTGCCTGCCCAGTGTCGAGCATCTGTTGCGCACGACCGAAGCGCTGAAACACGCTACCCAGTCGCCGTCCGGCGTAGTGCGCGTAAGCTCTACCGTGGGTTTTGGGCGCAAGTGCATTGCGCCGCTGTTGCCTGGGTTCTGTAAGTCCCACCCGGACATCACCCTCGAATTTGATCTGAATGATCGCCATGTGGATTTCGCCGAAGGTCGCGTGGATGTCGCGATTCGCAACGGGCGGCTGGAGAACGCCGATGTGATCGCCAGGCAACTGGCGCCGATGAGTTTCGTCACCTGCGCCGCGCCTGAGTACCTGCACTCAGCCGGCTACCCGCAGACCCTGGAAGACCTTGCGGCGCACAAGACTATCGCCTTTCGCCTGGCGCAGTCGGGCAAGCCGCATGTGTGGGAGTTTGAAGTCGACGGGCAGTTCATACGGCTGCCGTTGCCTTACAGCCAGTTGTTCAATGACCCGGAGCTAGTGGCGCTCGCGGCCGTAGCCGGCGGTGGTGTGGCACAGCTGGCCGGCTATCAGGCGCAGCACTGGATCGCGCAACAGCGTTTGATCGTTTTGCTGCCGGGTTATGCGGCGCAGGCGCGGGGCAGGGGGCATTACATCTGCTATCGGCAGCGCGACAAGATACCGCTGCGAGTCAAGCTGTTCGTCGACTACATGGTGCAAGCCTTCCAGGCATGACCATTGGGTAAAAGGCTTTTGCCTGGGTGCCTAATTGTCGCGGGTGGCGATGGCTGGGCACTATCCGGGTGATATTTATCACCGGGAAATCAATATGTTAAGCAAAGCTATCAAACCCTGGCTGGAATGGCTGTGGCTGCTGCCGTTCGCCGCGGCGCTGTATTATCCGTGGGCGCTGGCGTGGAGTAACCAGGCGCATGTGGCAGGCGCCGGCACCCCGGTCGTCCTGGCGCTGATCCTGAGTGCCTATGCGGTGCCGCTGTTGGCGTTTGCCTGTGTGTATGTCACCGGTGTTCAACCGGTCATGAGCGCACGCCTGGTCCTGGCGCGACGCTTGTCGTGCCTGGCGGTGGCTGCGCCTCCTGCGTACACGCTTATGGGCGTCTTGCTGTACCTGATGAAAATCGAGGGCCACGACATCGCGGTATGGAGCGGGCTGTGGCTGGCGCTGGCGGGCTTTTTTGCGATGGTGTCGTCAACGGGCCCGAGCACCAGCCTGGTGACCTTGGACAAGACCTATATCAAGCTGCGTGTCGCCCACGGCATCGCCTCGGTGGCGATCCTGTTGGTGTTTCTCGCGCCGCACCTGTTCAACCACCTCCTGGGTGTACTGGGTACCGATGTGCATAAGTCGGTGATGGACGTGCTGCGACGGGTGTATCGCAATGGCTGGCTGGAGCCGGTGATCATTGTCACGTTTTTCTTTCAGATTCTCAGCGGGCTGGTGTTGATTCGCCCGAAGACCGTCACGCGTGCCGACCTGCTGGACGCGTTACAGACCGCCTCCGGCACCTATCTCTCGCTGTTTATCGCGTCCCATATCAACTCGGTGTTTACCCTGGCGCGTTACTTCGGCACCGACACCGATTACGCCTGGGCCGTGGCCGAGCCCGTAGGGTTATTGGCGGATCCATGGAGCATTCGGCTGCTGCCGCATTACTCGCTGGCGGTGTTCCTGCTGATTGGGCATCTGGGTTGTGGTTTGCGAGGTGTATTGCGTAATCACAATGTCAGCGAGTCACGCAGTTCGCTGTTGACCTGGCTGGTGATCGGCATGGGCGCCATAGTCACGATCATCATTACCAGCGGCATGCTGGGGGTCAGGGTTTAGGCTGTTTACGGCACCGTAAAAAGTATTGGCTTGTGTAATTCAAAGCGCTCAACGTATTATCCAAGATCTATCTTGGTTATATGATTGGTGGGCATTGCGCCACTACACCGGAATCTGTCCTTCCTGCAATGGGCTTGAGTACGGCGTGAGGCTTAGGCTGCGATGGACTGCGCAGCGGTCGTGAATCCTGAACCGTTGGTGTATCCGGGACACTGCGGCGCTGGAATTGCGGTTGCTGCGCAGCCCATCGCAGCCTCTTTCTTACAGGCGGCGGGGCTGGATGCTGTAGGCGCAGCGCCGGTCCCCGGAAATCAAATGCTCGCGCCGCTCCACCACATTCTCATCGCCCAGGGCTGCCTGGAAGATCTGCAGTTCCGAGCGGCAGAACCCCTGGCATTTACGGGCGGCGACGCAGATCGGGCAGTGGTTCTCCACCAGCAGCCAGCCATCGTCCAGCGGCTCCATCTGCGCCATGTACCCGGCGCGTTCGCGAATCTGTACCAGGATCTCGACTTTCTCCCGCAAGGTCGACGCGGCGGAGCAGGCCTGGGTGTATTCGTGCCTGGCCGTCGCTTCCATGCTGGCGATGACTTTTTCCACGCCTTCGCTGCCAAAAATTCCTTCAATGGACTCGATCAGGTGCAACGTCAGTACGCTGTGGGAATCGGGGAATTTGCTTTGGGCGGTTTCGGTCAATGTCCACTTCAACGAGGGCCGGCCGGCACCCGAGATGGGGGCCGATACACCGACGATCAACTGCGCGACCTGCAACTTCTGGATTTGCTGGCGGGCGGCTTCGGAGGTGATTTCCAGCAGTGCAGCCAGGTCCGTGGTTTTCAGCGGACCACGGGTCTTGAGCAGGAACAGGATGCGGTCCCCGGTGGATGCCTGGCTGTCGTCGGTGGGTGTGGCGTTCATAGATCGGGAATAACCATGGAAGTGACCGGCTCATTTGACCACAGCACGCATGTTGAGGCACCCCTTGATGCGCCTGAAGGTACGGTTCCAGTTGATTTGTATCGAAAGCATTCTGCTGGCCCATTACGCATTTTTCCCTCGCTACTATCGGCCGCCTGCCCAACCCACGAGGGAAAAGGAATGAGTGAGACCCCCGATAGCCTGAACACACCACCCGAGGGATACAGCGACTGGCTGTCCGATCTCAAGAGTCGAATCCACTGCGCCCAGCAACGCGCCACCCTGGCGGTAAACCGCGAGCTGGTGTTGCTGTATTGGCAAATCGGCCAGGATATTCTGACCCGGCAAGCGCGGCAGGGCTGGGGGACCAAGGTGATTGAGCGGCTGGCGCAGGATTTGCGTTCAGCATTTCCGGAGATGAAGGGTTTTTCGCCGCGTAACCTGAAGTACATGCGCGCATTTGCGGAGGCGTGGCCGGACTCCGAATTTGTGCAACAGGCTGCTGCACAATTGCCCTGGGGCCATAACCTGGTGTTGCTGGACAGGCTGCCCGGGCCCGAAACCCGTCGCTGGTACATTGCCCAGGCCATCGAGCACAACTGGTCGCGCAACATCCTGGTGATGCAAATCGAGGGTCGCCTGCTGGAGCGCAGCGGCAATGCGGTCAGCAACTTCGAGGGGCTGCTGCCCAAGGCGCAATCCGACCTGGCTCGCGAATCGCTTAAGGATCCTTACCGTTTCGACTTCCTCGGCCTGACCCTTGACGCGCAGGAACGTGAAATCGAAAACGCCCTGGTCAAACATGTCACCGATTTTCTCCTGGAGCTGGGCGCCGGTTTTGCCTTCGTGGGTCGGCAGGTGTTGCTGGACGTGGGAGGCGAGGAGTTTTTCGTCGACCTGCTGTTTTATCACCTCAAGCTGAGGTGCTACGTGGTGATCGAACTCAAGGCCGGCAAATTCAAACCCGACCATCTGGGGCAGCTGGGCTTTTACCTCGCGGCGGTAGATGCCCAGCTCAAGCACCCACAGGACAGCCCCACCATCGGCCTGCTGCTGTGCAAGAGCAAGAACGAAGTAGTGGCCGAATACGCCCTGCGTGACAGTTCGCGCCCCATTGGTGTTGCCGAGTATCAACTGGTGGAATCTCTGCCTGCAGAGCTGCAAACCAGCTTGCCGAGCATCGAACAGATTGAGCGAGAGCTGGCAAGTGATCGCCCTTCCATGGCGAGTGCTTCGTAGTACTGTGCCGACAGGCTGGACATTGGCAATCGCGTCGGCACAATGAGCGCCTTGAAAGGAACTCACCCAAGGAAAGCCATGGCCCGCCGTATTCATTCTGCCTACCCAATGTTGTTGCTCGCTGGCGCGCTGATAGGCGCAGCGATGCCTGCCAGTGGCGCGTCCTTCGATTGTAAAAAGGCCTCCACCACGGTGGAAAAGGCTATTTGCGCCAGCCCTGAATTAAGCGAACTCGACACTACGCTGGGCCTGTACTACAGCCAGGCAATGGCCAAACTGGCACCCGACCAGCGCGACGAATTGCGCCGTGGCCAGCGCACGTGGTTGCAGACTCGCAACGCGTGTGCCGGTACCCCCGAACAATTGCCCGGCTGCCTGCAATCCCAACTGAGCCAGAGAGTGGTCGAGGTGGGAACCATCACCCACAAAGACACCGCAGCCCTTGACGCAATCATTGCCAGTATTCCGTACCATCCGGCCCAGGCAGCAGAAGGGCTTCGGCGCTACCCGATGAACGATCTGGCCGCCGCCTGGTTGGTCTACCTGCAGCGTTTTGAACCTGATAGTGGCGTTACGGAGAATGAGGCAGAGGAGAATCGCAAGCAGGTTCTCATAGCACTCAAGGAAGACAGTTTTCCCTGGTCGATCTGGCAGGACCTGCAGAATGATCCTGCTGTCAGCCGTGACCGGGTGATGTTGACCTTGCTGCGCATGATGATCGAGCGCCAACAGTATGAGATGTACGCCGACCAACGCCCGTATGTGCACTGTTTCGTTTTCAGCCGGCAGGGTGAGGTCGGGTATGAGTCGTTCGGGTCGTTGTACGGCTCCACCCGCGACAGCTTTGCGCCGATTTGTGCCCCTCAGGGTGATCTGTTTGCACAGCCGGCCTGGAAGCGGCTGGACGATTCGTTTACCGAGCCTTTGTCCACTGCATCGCAGAACGAAGGCACCATCCGCTTTGCCAGCTACGCCGACTGGAACACGCTTTCCCTCAAGGCCACCGCTTCGCCTCGGCTGTTTCTCCAGCCAGGCACCGCAGCGCAGTCCCAGGACCCGGAATCAGCCCTGCGCAACTGGGGCGCGGATAAACAGTGGCCTGCCAGGCAACGCCAGCAAGCGCTGGCCGCCATTGAGCCCGCACGGCAAGCGACGAGTGACTGGCTGCAACGCGAGCGCGGCTTCTCTGCTGCTGATGCCAGGCAAGCAGCCCGGGAAATCGTTCGGCAGTGGATGAACCTGCGCCTGGACTTTATCGGCGGCCCCAGCGAGAACTAATCGGTCAACTGCCCGATTCTGGCACGGCCTTTTTGCCGGTCTTGGTACCGGGATGCTGGGTCGAGGTGCCTTTATGGCGCGTGCTCTTCACGGTTTTAGACGGTGCAGGTGCTTTCGTTTCAGCGTCCTTGTTGCCACTGCTGTCAGCCCCGGACGGGCTGCTGGGATAGGTGCCGGGCGGCAGTGCCGAGCCAGGAGCGCTGTTGCCGCTCAGGGCGGGCGCCTCGGGGGCAGTGTTGTCGCCGAAGGCTGCGTAGGCGGGGGCATACAGAACGAGCGCCAGGCTGACGACAAGTACGATCCTTTGGGAAATGCTGGTCTTCATGACTCAATCCCTCTTGGCGATGGGGACCGAAGCCCGGAGCACATCCAGGCTTCGGCGACGCCTCAATCAAGACTTCTTGGAGCCTGGGGCGTGGCTATGAGCCCCGCCTTTTTTGCCCGCTTCAGAAGCCTTCTCGCGGTCATTGGCGAAGTTGCCGCCTGAACCCTGGCCGCCGCTTTTACGGTTTGTGTCTTTCTGGTCTTTGTGACCAGCACCTGGGGTAGTTTTTCCACTATTAGCCATTTTGAAAACCCTCAATGATGAGCGAATCAATGGTGTTGCCTAATTGGGAATCCTCCAGCCAATTCAAAGTTTGAAATAGTTTCCAGGCATGCGACGAATGGACATCACGCCGCCATTGGCTTGGCCCCGGGCGCCTTCTTGTGCGCGGCTTTCATCGCTTCCATCTCTGCTCCAAGCTCTTCGAGCAATGCCTTGCCCAGCAGCTTCCTGGCCTGCGGGAACATCTCGCTTTCTTCTTCCTCGATGTGGTGTTCCAACAGTTCCTTGACCACTTTGACTCGCCCGGAAAACTCGGTCGTGGAGGGTGAGGTCTGCTTCAGGTCTGGCAGTACGAGGGAGTCGACGGTGCGGTGTTCTTCCTTGGCTTCGTGGTACATGATTTCCTGATCCTTGCCCCCAGCCTTGCGAAAAGCCGGATAGAGGATTTCTTCCTCAAGGCGGGTGTGAAGGCTGATTTCCATTTCCAGTTTCGCCAGTAGCTCGGTGCGCTTTTTGACGCCGCGTTCAGTAGACTCACTCAGCTGGTTCAGGATGGCTTTGACGCGTTCGTGGTCGGCCTTGAGAAGATCAATGGCATTCATGGGTGACACCTCACGGGTAGCGAAAGGGCGGGTCGAATTGCCCGCCTGTCCAGACCTCTACAGCATGAGTTGTACCAAGTTGAACGGAATATTTATTGGCTTATAAATCAATAGTTTATATCGAATAAATATCGACGCTGGTCGTGCAGGTTGCACGGTCCAGTGGCGGCTGGCATGCATTAAACCATGCCTAGCCGCCGCTGACTTTCCAGTGCTTGATGTCGTCGGCAAACACGATCTGCTCGACCTCATGGGCAATCCCGTAGGCCAGTGACTCGTGGGCGGCGATGACTTTTTCCTCGGCCGAGAGGCACTTGAAAATATCCAGGTGGGTTTCGGCGCTGGCGGTTTCCAGTTCGTAGATTTTCACGTAGCGCGCCAGGTCGTTGTCCAGGCTCGACAGGTATTCCCGCAGGCGCTGGTGGTCTACCGAGTTCTGGTTGAAGTACCAGTTCATCGGATGGATCAGGAAGCGCGAGTGTGGCGTGGTGATCCGGCGGTTTGCCGCCAGGAACATGATGATGCCCATGGACTCGATATTGCCCGCATTGATCGCACACAACGGCACCGGCAGGGACTTGAGGAAGGTGTAGAGGGTAAAACCGAAATTGGTGCTGCCGCCGGTGGTCGACAGGTTCAACAGCAACGAACTGGCGCCTTGCTCGATCGCGTCCAGGCAGCAATCACGAAAGCGCTCGGTGGTGCCCTGATCGATCTGGCAGTGAAAGTGGATGATGTGCTCGGTCATCCCGGGCCTCCGAGGGGTAAAAGGTAGTGTCCATTTGAGTCTAGAAGGTTACGGCCCGTGTGCCGCAACCGTTGGGCGAGAGCCATCCGTTGCAATTTTAATGAACCCTCGGGCGCGTTGCTTGACCTAACGCATACGACCTCAGGAGGATGAATCATGCAAATCGAATATGTCTGGATTGGCTTGGCGGTGATTCTGGTGCTGCTGGAACTGTGGGCGATCAACAGCGTTCTGCGCAGTGGCAGTGGCTGGGAGACCAAGGGTTTATGGCTGGTGGTACTGATCTTCATGCCGCTGTTGGGGCTGATCCTCTGGGCGCTGTTTGGACCCAAGGGTGTGAACCGGGCGACACATGCCACTGAGCATGGCAAAGGCTAAGACAGAATCGAAAAAAAACAGGCGCCCGAGGGCGCCTGTTTGCATTGGCGGGCGTCAAGCCGCCAGTGTCTTGGCAATGGCCTCATTGAACGCCGGCAAGTCGTCGGGCGTGCGCGAGGTAATCAGAGTCCAGCCATTGGCCGGGCATTCCTTCACCTGCGTATCCACCCAGTTTGCTGCGCCGGCATTGACCAGGTCAGTGCGCACGCTTTTGTAGGAGGTGAGGGTCTTGCCGCCGATCACGCCGGCATCAATCAGGGCCCAAGGGCCATGGCAGATGGCGGCTACGGTTTTCCCGGCCTTGACGAAGTCGTTGATCAGCCGCAGTGCATCGGCGTCCTGGCGCAAGGTGTCGGCATTGACGGTGCCCCCGGGGATGACCAGTGCATCGAAGTCACTGCCGTGCAGGTCCGAGAGCTTGGCGTCGGACTCTACCGTCCTGTCTTTCTCGGTGTCCTTGAGAAAGGTCTGGGTGCTGCCACCTTTGCTGGAACCGTGGGTCACCGTGGCGCCGAAACCACGCAGGGCTTCCAGCGGCTTGAGCAACTCGTCGCGCTCGATACCGGTGTTGGAGGTGATGATCAGAATCTTCTTGCCGTGCAGTTGCGAACTCATGGTCGAGTGTCTCCTGAGTGGGTCAATGATTAATTGGCGTGCTGGGACTGCAACTCCTTGGCCATCTTCAGATGGGTTTCGAGAGTCGGCAGGGTCTTCTCGGCAAAAGCCTTCAGTTCGGCGTTATCCGAGGAGGCGGCTTCTTTTTTGAACAGGGCCACGGTGTCTTCGTGGGCCTTTACCTGGTTGTCGGCGTAAGCCTTGTCAAAGGACTCTTCACGGATTTCCAGGATCATTTTCTTGGCCTTGTCGGTGAGGCTGGCATCGTCGGGCACCTTGATGTCGAGCTTCGTCGCCAGGGCCGTCAGCTCCTGGTTGGCCTTGGTGTGGTCGGTGATCATGTGCTGGGCAAACGCCTTGATATCAGCGGCACCGCTCTTTTCCAGCGCCAGTTTGCCGGCTTCTACTTCGGTGATGCCGCCCTGGGCTGCGGCGTCAACGAAGTCATTGGAAGTGGCGGCCATGGCCACACCCATCGAGCCCGCGGCCAGCGCGAAGGTCAGTCCCATTTGTTTCATCAGCAAGTGCTTCATGATGCTTCTCCTGAAGAGTGGCGCGATGCCGTTACCTGACTGTTGAGGGGGGCCCAGCGCAAAAGGTTTAAATTAATTTGCTCTATTTTTCGGTGCATGCACCCGAGGCAATTTCCTTGAACTATCGAAAAACCTTGGGCTCTGCTGCATAACGGCTCCGCGCTGGAGCCTGGCCTTTTAACTGCAGGAGAATCCCCATGGGCACTGAAAAAACCGCCGACAAAACCCCTGATGCGATCAGCTCTGAACAGGCGCAGAAAGGTCGCCAGGCTGCCGACCAGGACAGCTCTTTACAGCGTCCCAATCCCAAGACAGAAACCATCGATAAGGTGATCACGCCGACGTCCATCAAGGACACACAACGGCAAACCGAGCAGATCAACGAGCAAGCCGCCAAGGCCGAGCGCAAGCTGGGTCAGTGAAGAACGGAGGCAGTCATGGGGCGATCCATCAGCGCCGGGGAACTGGGTATTGAGCTCAAGCCCGGTGATGACAACGCACTGTTCAAGTGGTTTGTCGCCAGCTTCCTGATGGGCAAGCGCATTCAGGCGCAGATCGCGGCGCAGGCCTATCAGGTGATTGTGGTGAAGCATGGCCGGGACACCCCGCGCAAACTGCAACACTGCACCTCTCGCGAACTGGTGGCCATGCTCGGTGAGGCGCATTACGTGCGTTACGACGAAAGCACCGCGCAACGCCTGCTCGACCTCAGCAGCAAGTTGAATGCGGAGTACGCGGGCAGGATCAGCCATATCCACGATGCCAGTGCCGACCGTGGGGAGTTTGAAAAACGCTTGAATGCGTTCGAGGGCGTCGGGCCGAAGACGGTGGAGATTTTCATGAGGGATGCGGCGTCGGTGTTGTTCTGATGCCGATTTTTCTCGGTTGTGCAGGTTGGAGCCTGCCTCGTGAGCAATGGCCAAGATTTCCCCGGCAGGGCACTCATCTGCAACGTTATGCCGCGTGCTTGAATGCGGTTGAAATCAACAGTTCCTTCTACCGCCCCCATCGCCCGCAGACCTACGCACGATGGGCGCAGTCAGTGCCGTCGGGCTTTGGTTTTTCGGTCAAGCTGCCACGGTACATCACCCATGAATTACGTCTGCGTGACTGCGATACGGCATTGGATGAGTTCCTTGCACAGTGCCTGCAATTGGGCGACCGCCTGGGCTGCCTGCTGGTGCAATTACCGCCTTCTTTAAGCTACGACCCGATCATTGCCGGCGGCTTTTTCACAGCCTTGCGTCAACGCTTCCCTGGCCCTGTGGTGCTGGAGCCGCGACACGCCAGTTGGGCGCAGGCCGGCGGGCTTTTGCAGGATTACCAGATAGGACGGGTCGCCGCCGACCCGCCGGTGATCGCTGATGGGGATGTACCGAAAGGTTGGCAAGGCGTGCGTTATTGGCGCCTGCATGGTTCGCCGCGTATCTATCACAGCGCTTACGAAACCGAGCGTTTGTGCGCGCTGGCCGAGGTATTGAGAGCCTCCCTGGAGGAGGGCATTCCGACCTGGTGTATTTTCGATAATACGGCCAGCGGTCATGCGCTGGTCGATGCGCTTGCCCTTCAAGCGATGCTTGCCCCTCAGGCATCCACTTGCATCACCTCCAGCCCCAGGCATTCATAAGCCTCGACGCTGCCCGGCGGCACGTGCCACTCGGTAATCAGGGTATGAATGCGGCTGCACGGTGCCACTACGAATGGCTCCACGGCGCCCAGTTTGTCGGCCAGGGTGACGGCCACCACGTGGGAGGCGCTGTCGAGCATAGCCTGTTTTACCGCCACTTCCTCGAAGTGCAACGAGCTGATGCCGACCTGTGGATGCAGTGCGCACACACCCGTGAACAGCAGGTCGGCCTTGATGCCCTGGATCAGCCGCAATGCTTCATGCCCGCTGGCGGCCATGGTCACCGGGTTGAGTTGGCCACCGGCAAGGATCACCGTCACATTGGGATGTTCGGACAACGCGATGGCAATCATCGGTGAGTGCGTGACGGCGGTCAGCTTGATGGAATGCGGTAGTGACTGGGCGATTTGCAGGGTGGTGGTACCGGAGTCGAACAGCACGATCTGGCCGTCCTCCACGCGATCGGCGGCGAGTTGCGCCAGGTGGCGTTTGGTCGCGGTGGTTTCGCCAAACCGGGTGAAGAAATCCTTGCCGGTGTCCTTGGGCCGTGGCAGCGCACCTCCATGCACGCGTTGCAGCAGACCGGCGGAGGCGAGTTCGCCAAGGTCGCGGCGAATGGTGTCCTGGGAAACGGCGAAATGCTCCACCAACTCCGAGGCAGTGACTTTACCGTCGCGCTCCAGCAGCAACAGGATTTTCTGTTTGCGCAGGGAGGGCAGGTCGATGGCAGCATGGGTGTTATGCATGTTTTTGCTCGTTGATGCGTGTTTGTGCGAGATTAATCAGCATTAGGCGCAAACGCAATGGGTTGGGGTGTCGGTGATGCCCTGCCGAGTGAGCTGAGCACCATGGAAAAACCACACCCGGTCCGGTACCGAACTCCATGTTTCGATTCGCGAGGTGATGCAGGAGATTTTGCTGCCGCCAAGCTTTCCAGCAGGGCATTACCGAGCAAAAAAATCGTAAAAAAGTAAAAAGAGTTGTCCACGAAAACCGTGGGTATCTCTGTGGATAACTTCGCTTGAGCCCGGCGGGTATGGCGATTTAACCTGCGGTTAATATTTGATCAGTCACTGTTTATGGCCAGTATGGGCAGGCTTTGCGCCTTGACAGGCACCGGCGAAACCGGTGCCGAAATGCAGATTTACGAGTCGTTTGGGCGCCCGGTGGAGGGCCCGGCAACCTGAGTGGCGCGCTTCGATTGCATCAGGCTGTCCAACGCATGGCGATAACTGCTGCCGGCCAGTCGCATGCTGTCGTTATGAGTGGCACCGGGTACCAGCAACAGGTGTTTCGGCTGTTGGGCGGCGTCAAACAGTTGCTGGCTGAAGCGCGGTGGCACGAAGGCATCGGCGAGCCCGTGAACCACCAGCAGCGGCATGTGGATATCAGCGATCTTGTCAATGGAATCGAACTTCTGCGACAGCAGCCAGCGCACCGGCAATGACGTATTGGCTACTGCCGTGGCCACATCTGCCAGGGAGGTAAAGGTGGACTCGATGACCAGTCCGCGCACTGGCGGCGGCACCTGATTGTTCGCTGCCTGCTTGCCCAGTTCCACCGCGAGGTCGATGGCCACCGCGCCACCCAGGGAGTGCCCGTAGATGAGGCGCTTGGCAGGATCGGGTTGCAGCACCTGGAAGCGTTCCCAGGCAATGCGCGCGTCTTCGTACACGCTGGTTTCCGACGGCAGGTCGCCTCGACTCTGGCCGAAGCCGCGGTAGTCGATGGCCAGTACGGAAAAGCCCAGGGCCCGCAGCTGTTCGATGCGAAACAGTTGGCCAGTGAGGTTCCAGCGCACGCCGTGCAGGTAGAGAATTGCCGGCGCGTCCTTCTGTGCCGCTGGCCACCACCAGCCATGAATATTCTGCCCTGCCTTGAAACTCGCGGGTTTCAGGTCGAATTCCTGCACATCACGCGGCAACCCGCTGTACCAGCTGGCAGTGCCTGGCTCCACGCGAAACAGCAACTCGCGTTCCTTGTGTTGCAGCACGGCGCAACCCACGGGCAGGCCGATGATCAGGGCGGCCATGCACAGCAGGGGAAACCAGCGCAGGCCGAGACGGGACAGAAAACGTGAAGACATGAAGGTTCCAGGACACAGGCGAAGCACGGGTTTTAACAGATGCCCTGGCCGCGCAGGAAATATTCAGACGGTCGTCACCGGACATTGCTTGCAAAGTATTACATCGCCTCGTCCAGCAGAGAAAAGAAGTGCCCGGCCAAGGGGGAAGAATTGCTGGTGTTCCAGTTTAGATAGAGCCCGATGCTGGAGGACGCGGCGGTGAGGGGCACAAACGCCACTTTGTCACGGGGCATCGAACGGGCAATGGACTGCGGCACCAGCGCCACACCAAACCCGCACGCCACCAGGCCAATCAGGGTGGGTAATTGATCGGCTTCCTGGACCACCCTTGGAGAGAAGCCCGCGGCCTCGCATAAAGCGATCAACTGGTGGTGATAGCCACTGCCCAATGCCTGGGGCGTGAACACAAAATCGGCGCCGGCAAAGTCCTTCAGCTCGATAGCGACGTCATCCGCATTCGGATGGTCTGCGGGCAGCGCCAGCAGGATCGGTTCATCCAGCAGCAGCCGGGATTCGATGTTATCTGCCTGGCCTGGCAGGTAGCGCAAAAAAGCGATATCGGTATCACCACTCAACAAGGCCTTGGCCTGGTTGGCAGAGGGCATTTCCTTGATCACCAACTGAACCCTGGGGAACGCCAGGCGAAACTGCCTGAGGGTATCCAGCAACCACGGATAGCCGGTGATCGACACCGAGGTGATGGTGAGCGTGCCGGCGGTTCCCTGGGACACCTGCCGGGCTTGCTCAATGCCTTGCTGCAATTGCCCGAGGACGGTGTAGGCCGTCTGAAGAAACGCCGCCCCGGCTGGCAGCAGCTTCACGCCACGACGGTCACGCTGCAGCAGGGCAAACCCCAACTTTGCCTCCAGGCGATTGATCGCCTGGCTCAACGCTGGCTGCGCCATATTCAGGCGCTCCGCAGCCTGGTGAAAGTGCAGCGCTTCGGCAACGGCAACGAACTGGCGCAACAGGCGGGTTTCGATCATCTGGGCTGTTCCTTCAGGTAGATGGCGGTGTGGGGCTTGATACGACGCAGGTATCAATATCGCTGTTTTTCAGTATTAAACAGGACGGCCACGGGTTGTTAGGGTGGAGTGCCTATCAGGAGAACGCGACGATGGACTTTACAGGTAAAACCGCAATCGTGACCGGTGCCGCCCGTGGCTTGGGGTTCAGCTATGCGCGCGAGTTGGCGCGACTCGGCGCGCAGGTGGTAATCAGTGATATCGGTGCCGACACCCTCGGCGATGGGGCTGATCCCCAGGTGGTACAGGCGGCCGCGCTGGCGCTGCAGGGTGAAGGCCTGCGGGTGGTTGGCCACGCGGGTGACCTGTCCGGCGAAGCGGGGTGTCGAGCGCTGATCGAGTGCGCCATCACGCATTTCGGGCAGCTCGATATCCTGATCCACAATGCTGGCTGGGTCGGCTATCAGCCCATCGAGGCCGCCGACGAGGCTTTCATCCGGCGGGCCATGGGCGTAAATGTCTATGCACCGATCTGGCTGTGCAAACACGCGTGGCAGCACCTCACGCGATCTGCCGCACCCCGCATTGTGCTGACCACCTCCGACCGTGCGATGTATACGCGCTACGTCCAGCCGGGCCTGGCGGCCTACAGCGCGGGGAAGATGGCGCAACTGGGGATCATGAATGCCTTGAGCGGGGAAGGGGCGGAGGCCGGGATCCTGGTCAATGCCATCTCACCCGTGGCCAAGACCCGCATGTGGGGCGTGACCGGCGAGCCGCACAACCTCAAGCCGGAATGGGTCACGCCTGGGGTGATCTTCCTGGCTTCGGCTGCGTGCCAGGACAGCGGCTATATCCTGCGTGCCAGCAACGGCCAGTTCACCGCCACGCGGTTCGCTGAAAATCCGGGGGTCGAGTATCCGGTTGACCTGGCGCGGGTCAACGCCTCGGACGCTGCGCAAGTCGCCGCGTTATGGCAAGCCATCAAGGACTGTTGACGGTCACGCCAGGTAAAGCGTCAGGCCCTGAGCTTCATAGGGTTGCAGCAGGGCACGCGGCGTACTGGCCAATGCGACGATCGCGCTGACGTGTGCCAGCTCCACCACCTGGTAGGGCGACGCGGTGTTGAGCTTTTCCGAGGTGGCCAGCACGATGGTTTCTGCGGCCGCGTGACACAACGCGCGCTTGACCACTGCCTCTTCATAATCGCCGGTAGACAGGCCGGCATTCGGGTGCACGCTGCACACCCCCATGAAATACAGGTCGGCATTGACCCGGCCGATGGCCTCCAGCGTGGCCGCCCCCACCCCCACCAGTGAGTGGCGAAACAGCCGCCCGCCGAGCATGATCACTTCAATCTGCGGATGATCCACCAGGGCCATGGCAATCGACGGACTGTGGGTGACCACGGTGGCATTCAGGTCCGCCGGCAAGTGATGGGCCAGTTGCAGGCACGTGGTACCGCCATCGATAAACACCACTTGGCCGGGCTGCACAAGTTGTGCAGCCGTCCGGCCAATGGCGATTTTTTCCTCGGGTACCAAGTGTTCCCGTACCGAAAAATCAGCCATCGCGGGGGATGCCGGCAAGGCGCCGCCGTGCACCCGCAGCAGCAAACCTTCCTTGGCCATTTCCCGCAGGTCACGCCGAATCGTGTCCTCGGAAACCTCCAGTGCCTGGCTCAACTCCTTGGCAATCAGCCGGCCGTCGCGGTGCAGCGTATCCAGCAGGTGTTGTTTACGTTGTTGGGTCAGCATCGGAAGCTTCCTGCATGTTTTTTCTTGACTGTGCACGATTTTGCACGACATGCTGAATAACACAAGACAAAAAGGTCCTGCCATGGAAAACAGTCCCGTCCGCATCCACGCCGAAGAACTGCTCTCGGATAATTGGTATGTGCTGAAAAAGTACACCTTTGACCTGCGCCGCCGCGACGGCAGTTGGCAGTCCCAGACCCGGGAGATCTATGACCGGGGCAATGGCGCGACGATCCTGCTGTACAACCGCGAGCGGCGCACGGTGTTGCTGATTCGCCAGTTCCGCATGCCTACCTACGTTAACGGCTACCACGGTTACCTGATCGAGTCTGCCGCCGGCCTGCTGGACAACGCCAGCCCCGAGGAACGCATTCGCCTGGAGGCGGAAGAAGAGACGGGCTACCGTGTGGGCCATGTAGAAAAGATCTATTCGGCCTTCATGAGCCCGGGCTCGGTGACCGAGCGCATTCACTTTTTCATCGGCGAATATCAGCCTGGCGACCGAGTCAGTGATGGCGGCGGGCTGGAGGATGAAGGTGAGGATATCGAAGTGCTGGAGTTGGGATTCGAGGAGGCCCTGGCCATGGTGGACAGTGCCGAGATCGTCGACGGCAAGACCATCATGTTGTTGCAGTACCTTGAATTGCGGATGTTGAAAGAGGGCTGGTGATGTCGCGTCGGTTATCGCTTGCGCTGGCGGTGTTGCTGGGGGGATGCAGTGGTGTGAGTGCTGCGCAAACGCCCGTCGGTGATGGTGGTGTTCCCGCGTTCTATACCTGGGCGGACAAGGTGCCCGCGTCACCCGGGCGGATGCTGCGCAGCGAGCCGTTGACCGATCAGCAAAGCCTGGTCGAGGCGGGGCAGAATATTCGCATCCTGTACACGTCCACCGACGGTCTCGATACCCATAAACGGATTGTCGTTTCCGGTGCGCTGTTCCTGCCCAAGGGCACACCGCCGCCGGGTGGCTGGCCGCTGATGGCGTGGGCCCACGGCACGGTCGGGAGTGCCGATATCTGCGCGCCGTCGTTCGCCGGTCGCAGCCCGCGGGATACGCGCTATCTCAATTATTGGCTGGCTCAGGGCTACGCGATTGTCGCTACCGATTACCAGGGGCTTGGGACGCCTGGCCTGCATCCGTATGGGCTGACCAGTCCGCTGGCCTATGGGGTGCTCGACAGCATTCGCGCGGTAGGGGCGGGTGGTTTCGAACTCTCCAAACGTGTGGTGGTGTTCGGGCAGTCACAGGGTGGCCGTGCTGCGTTTGCCACGGCGGTCTATGCGAAAGACTATGCGCCCGAGTTGGATATCGTGGGGGTGGTGGCGACCGGTACGCCTTACGCGGCCACCCATAAAACGGGAGACAGTGCCGAGTTGGAAAAGGCCCGCAGTTCGGTGGTGCCGACCTTTGCCTATAACTTGCTGCGGCTGAGTACTGTCACGTTGTTTGATCCTGGGTTTGTGGCTGCTGATTACTTGAGCGAGCGTGCGATGCCTGCGTTTGAGAGCAGCCGGCGGGATTGTTTGCATGCCATTGAGCAGCGGGTGATAGCTGATGGGCTCAGCTTCAATGACAGTTTCAAGCGGTCGCCGAAAGAGGCGCTCGACAAGGTTTATCGTGAGTCGGCGTATCCGACGTTGAAGACGGATATTCCGGTTTTTGTCGGTACGGGGGGGCGGGATCAGGATGTGTTTGTGCCGGGGCAAAAGGCGCTGGTCAGGGATGCGTGCAAGGTCGGAGACCGGATTGAATGGCATTTTTATCCTGAGCTGGATCACTCCGCTACGGTCAATGGTTCGCTCGTGGACTCGACGCCGTTTGTGCGTAAGGCGTTTGCGGGGGAGGTGATTGGTGGGAATTGTGGGGGGTAGCTTTTTGGGGAGGTATATCCGTTATTCAGGTAACGGCGACTTATGGTTTCGCTCTTACAGCGAGTCACTTTGCAAAAGCCGGAATGCCGGCCCAGCCCAAAGTAAGTAAAGGGAGCTGCCTCCGCCGCTTTATGTGGGAGCGGGCTTGCTCGCGAAAAAC